>NZ_JBCNNS010000147.1:0-9154 GCF_039594335.1 Raoultella sp. | reverse complement strand
TTCAGAGTCAAGCATTTATTTTTGCTTTTCTCCGGCAGAATTTCCGCAGAAACCCTGCTGACCCGGCGGCTTGCGTGCCGTTGTTCCGTGTCAGTGGAGGCGCATTATAGGGAGTTCTCTGACGTTGACAAGCCCTGTTTTAAAAAAACTTTTCAACCGCTCAAAATCCCGCCAGCACGCCCATTTTACGTGCTATTTGCTCGTCATTTGTGCGACTTCTCGCGTAAAATTGGCAACCTGCTTCCAGTCGGTATACACGACCTCTTTACTGGTATCCGTTTCACCGCCAGTCATCTTCATTATCAGACGAATCATGAAGCGATCGAACCAACGATAGCGCGGGTAGCGCAGCGCACCGGCAAACACCGCACTGCGCTGCGGCTGCCATGGTGAATTGAGCAAAAACTTACGCGTATAGCTATTTGTCTGCGGCGTGCGCTTCTCTGGCTTACGCGCCACGAGATTGACCGAGAAAAATGCCCCCGGCAGCGCATTCAACGACTGCAGGTGTTTCTTCACGAAACGGTCCAGCGCAGGATGAAAGTGCCCGTAACGAATCGAGGCGCCAATCACCACACGATCGTAGTGGCGCCATTCAACCTCTTCAGTACGGTTGAGATTAACCGTATCCGCATCGATACCCAGCTCTTTCAACTCAGAGGCCAGGAAGGCGGCAATTTCACGCGTCTGCCCATCGCGGGTGGAGAATAATATCAACGTTTTCACAAGCACTCCTGTTATTCGCGCCAGAAAGTGGGGGTAAGGAGCACCAGTAAGGTGAACACTTCCAGACGACCAAACAGCATATTAGCAATCAAGATCCATTTCGCGACCGGGTTCATTGTCGCGAAGTTGTCCGCCACTACACCAAGTCCTGGGCCGAGGTTGTTTAACGTTGCCACAACCGAGGCGAAAGCAGAAAAGTCATCCACTCCGGTCGCAATGATCGCCAGCATGCTAATAATGAACACCAGCGCATAGGCAGAAAAGAATCCCCACACCGCCTCCAGAATACGTTCCGGCAGCGCACGATTGCCTAACTTAATACTGTATATCGCATTCGGATGCACCAGACGCTTGAGCTCGCGGTTCCCCTGCTTGAACAACAGTAGTATACGGATAACTTTCAGCCCGCCGCCCGTCGACCCGGCACAACCGCCAATAAACGCCGAGCACAATAGCAGCACCGGCAGGAATAACGGCCAGCGCGCGATGCTGTCGGTGGTAAAGCCCGCCGTCGTCGCCATTGAGACCACCTGAAAGAAAGCCTGATTCAGCGTCGTCAGCGCCGAGCTGTACACATTATGCAACCACAGCACCAGCGTACAAATCACCACCAGTGTCAGTTGGACACCAATAAACATGCGGAATTCAGGATCGCGCCAGTACACCTTCAAACTGCGTCCGCTAAGCAATGAAAAATGGAGGCCATAGTTACAGCCTGAGATCAGCAGGAAAACCGCAATAATCGTATTAATGGTAGGACTGTTAAAATACCCTACGCTGGCGTCATGCGTAGAAAAGCCGCCAATCGCGATAGTCGAAAAGCTGTGACCGATAGCATCAAATGCCGGCATACCCGCGAACCAGAGCGCAAGTGCACAGGCTACCGTCAACAACACGTAGATAAGCCAGAGCGTTTTGGCCGTTTCGGCGATACGCGGGCGCATCTTATTGTCCTTCAGTGGCCCCGGCATTTCCGCCCGATACAGCTGCATCCCGCCGACGCCCAGTATCGGCAGGATTGCTACCGCCAGCACAATGATCCCCATACCGCCAAACCACTGCAGCATCTGTCGATAGAAGAGGATGGCATGAGGTAAAGAGTCCAGCCCCACCAGCGTGGTGGCGCCAGTGGTGGTCAGGCCTGAGAATGATTCAAAAAACGCATCTGTTATCGTCAGATTAGGCTGTTCGGCGAAAATAAACGGTAGCGCACCGACGCTGCCCAGCACGGTCCAGAAGAGTACGACGATCAGAAAACCCTCGCGGGATTTCAGTTCGCCCTTTTCACGACGGTTCGGCCACCATAACAGAGAGCCTATTGCCAGAGCGGCAAAAAAGGTCTGGGTAAACGCCCGCCCCGCGCCATCACGGTATATCAGGGCCACCAATCCCGGCAGGATCATCGTCCCCGAAAACAAAATGACCAACAGTCCAACGATTCGGGTTATGGCGCGAAAATGCATCTCTGGCGCTTCCTTTGGTATGCAAAAAAATCAGGTGGGGATTATTCGTCAATCTTCAGTAATTGCAACGAACCACGACTAAAATCAGCCAGCTTTGTCGAAAAAGAGGCCACTTCAGCTTGCGGAAGTGCCACACGAAGCTTAACGAAGGCCTGATAGTCACTGTCGACAATTTGCCCTGAGAACTGAGCCAACAGCGTTTCAATTCCGGCTAACTGCCCGTATTCACACTGCAAAGTATATGCGGTCAGCGGCGTCTTGCGCTGCGTTGTCAGCCCGGCAAGCGCCTGATGAACGCCGCCGCCATACGCTTTAACCAGACCACCGGTGCCCAGCAAAATGCCGCCGTAGTAGCGTACCACGACGGCCGTTATTTCGCCGACGCCGCTGCCCATCAGTTGCGCCAGTATCGGTTTACCCGCCGTGCCTGCCGGTTCACCATCGTCGGAAAAACCCAGCTGTTGAGAGTCATTGGGTGGCCCGGCCACCCACGCCACGCAATGATGACGGGCGTCAGGGTGCTCCGCCCTGACAGACTCAACAAACGCCTTTGCCGCTGCCACGCCGTCAGTATGTGCCAACAGCGTGATAAAACGACTTTTTTTGATCTCTTCGACAAAGGTCACCGGCGCGGCCGGTATCAACCAACTTTCCATTACGCCAGTTTCAGGTCACGCGTCATATTTTCAACACTGTTTTCGTGGATGACGACGTTATCTTCAATACGAATGCCGCCAAACGGCTTCAGTGCTTCAATTTTCTGCCAGTTAAAGTGGTGGCTGAACTGCCCTTCACGCCACGGTGCCAGCAGAGATTCAATAAAGTAGATGCCCGGCTCGATGGTCAGCACCATACGCGGCTGCAAAATACGCGTGCAGCGCAGATAGGGGTACTTCGACGGCGCCGCCAGATGGGTACCGGTATCATCCTGCATGAAACCTGCCACATCATGGACCTGCAGGCCCAGCGGATGACCGATACCGTGCGGCATAAACGGCCCGGTCAGGTCGTTTTCAACCATGGCCTCTTCGCTCATGTTGGTCACGATCTGGTGCTTACGTAACAGTTTAGCGATGCGTTGGTGGAACTGGATATGGTAATCCACATAGCTTTTTCCAGCCTTCATCGTGCTAATCAGAGCCAGTTGCTCATCGTTAACGTCTTTAATCAAATGTGCAAAGTCATTATCGCCGTGTGCCGCCCAGGTACGCGTCAGGTCTGCCGCGTAGCCGTTGTATTCCGCCCCGGCATCCAGTAAGAAGCTGCGCGCTTCTGCCGGCGCACGGTGATCCAGTTTTGTGTAATGCAGCACAGAGGCATGTTCGTTAAGCGCCACGATATTGCTGTAAGGTACATCGGTATCGCGATGACCGGTGGCCGTCAGATATGCCTGGTTGATATCGAATTCGCTCATTCCGGAGAGGAATGCTTCGTGGGCCGCGCGATGCCCGTTAACCGCCGACTTCTGCGCTTCACGCATGCACGCCAGCTCATAATCGGTCTTAAAGGAACGGTAGTAGTGCAGGAAATCAATCACCCCTTTAGGGTTGATATTACTCGCCGCGATCTCCAGCCCGAGCGCTCGCTCCGGCACCGGCCCGATATAGGCGATATTGCCGCGCGCAGCAGGCAGTTGGCTACCAATGCCGTCGGCTTTCGGCAGGGCAATCACGTCAACCTCTTCCGTCCAGAACGAGGTCGGTAGCGGTTCAACGTTATGCCAGTAATCGACCGGCAGGTAAAACCACAGTTTCGGTTTGTTGATGCCATCAACCAGCAGCCAACAGTTTGGCACCTGCGTCACCGGGACCCAGGATTTAAATTGCGGGTTGACCTTAAACGGGTACGGATGATCGTCCAGGAAGACATTGATCAGCTCACCGGAGTGAATCAGTAACGCATCAAGATTAAAACGGGCTAAAGCATCACGGGTACGTTCTTGTAAGGTAACAATATGATTTTTATAGAGCGCGGCTAGTGATTCCATCTTTCATCCTTTGCTTTTAGTAGTTCGTAATTCACCGCATCTTAGCACATCGGTCCCGGGCAGGGTGATTTCCGCCGGGTGTGATCAGACCAGCATTTATTTAAAGACTCATTTGCAATTCTTTAACATAAATCCCACACTCCGTTGCATCTGGTACGACCAGATCACATTGCTGGATTCAGGAGACTGACATGCTCTACAAAGGCGACAACCTGTACCTCTACTGGCTGGAAGATGGCATTGCCGAACTGGTGTTCGATGCTCCCGGCTCGGTGAACAAGCTTGATACCGCAACCGTAGCCAGCCTCGGTGAGGCGCTGGACGTGCTCGAAAAACAACAAAATCTTAAGGGGCTGCTGCTGCGCTCCGGGAAAGCGGCCTTCATCGTCGGCGCCGACATTACCGAATTTCTGTCCCTGTTCCTGGTACCGCAGGAGCAACTGAGCCAGTGGCTCCATTTTGCCAACAGCGTCTTTAACCGTCTGGAAGATTTACCGGTGCCCACTATTTCAGCGGTGAACGGCTATGCGCTGGGCGGCGGCTGCGAGTGCGTGCTGGCGACGGACTACCGTCTGGCTACGCCGGATCTGCGTATTGGCCTGCCGGAAACCAAACTGGGTATCATGCCGGGCTTCGGCGGCTCAGTACGAATGCCGCGTCTGCTCGGCGCCGATAGCGCGCTGGAAATTATTGCCGCAGGGAAAGACGTCAGTGCCGATCAGGCGCTGAAGATCGGCCTCGTTGACGGCATCGTCAAACCGGAGAAACTGCGCGATGGCGCAGTCGCCATTCTGCGTCAGGCCATTAACGGCGAGCTGGACTGGAAAGCGCAGCGCCAGCCGAAGCTGGAGCCGTTGAAACTCAGTAAAATTGAAGCGGCCATGAGCTTCACCATCGCCAAAGGCATGGTGGCGCAGACCGCCGGGAAACACTATCCGGCGCCGATGACGGTGGTAAAAACCATCGAAGCGGCCGCTCGTTGTGGCCGCGAAGAAGCCCTGAATCTGGAAAACCAAAGTTTTGTCCCGCTAGCGCACACCAAAGAGGCCCGCGCGCTGGTCGGGATCTTCCTTAACGATCAGTACGTCAAAGCCAAAGCGAAGAAGCTGACTAAAAACGTTGAGACGCCAAAACAGGCCGCCGTGCTGGGTGCCGGGATTATGGGTGGCGGTATCGCCTATCAGTCCGCGTGGAAAGGCGTGCCGGTGATCATGAAGGATATCAACGACAAATCGCTGACGCTCGGCATGAACGAAGCCGCTAAGCTGCTCAACAAGCAGCTTGAGCGCGGCAAGATTGATGGGCTGAAGCTGGCTGGCGTTATTGGCACGATTCACCCGACCCTCGATTATGCTGGCTTTGAGCGCGTAGATGTCGTAGTCGAAGCTGTCGTCGAGAACCCGAAAGTGAAAAAGGCCGTGCTGGCGGAAACGGAAGAGAAAGTCCGCCCGGATACGGTTCTGGCTTCTAACACCTCAACGATTCCGATCGGTGAGCTGGCCAGCGTCCTGCAACGACCGGAAAACTTCTGTGGGATGCACTTTTTTAACCCTGTGCATCGTATGCCGCTGGTCGAAGTGATTCGCGGTGAGAAAACCTCAGATGACACCATCGCAAAAGTCGTGGCCTGGGCGAGCAAAATGGGCAAAACGCCGATCGTGGTTAACGACTGCCCCGGCTTCTTCGTCAACCGTGTGCTGTTTCCCTACTTTGCCGGATTCAGCCAACTGCTTCGCGATGGCGCGGACTTCCGCAAGGTCGATAAGGTAATGGAGAAACTGTTCGGCTGGCCAATGGGCCCGGCATACCTGCTCGACGTGGTGGGCATCGATACCGCACACCACGCGCAGGCAGTGATGGCCGCTGGCTTCCCGCAACGCATGCAAAAAGATTATCGCGACGCGATTGACGCGCTGTTCGATGCCAGTCGCTTCGGCCAGAAAAATGGTCTCGGCTTCTGGCGTTATAAAGAAGACAGTAAAGGCAAACCGAAGAAAGAAGAAGATCCGGCAGTCGACACGCTGCTGACGGAAGTCAGTCAGGCAAAACGTGAGTTCAGCGACGATGAAATTATCGCCCGGATGATGATTCCGATGGTCAACGAAGTGGTCCGCTGCCTGGAGGAAGGCATTATCGCCAGCCCGGCGGAAGCAGATATGGCGCTGGTTTATGGTCTCGGCTTCCCTCCGTTCCACGGCGGCGCATTCCGCTGGCTGGATACCCAGGGCAGCGCAAAATATCTCGATATGGCGCAGCAGTATCAACACCTCGGTCCGCTGTACGAAGTACCGGAAGGACTGCGTAATAAAGCACGCCATAACGAACCCTATTATCCCCCGGTAGAACCAGCCCGCCCGGCGGGCATTCTGAAAACGGCTTAAGGAGTCACCATGGAACAGGTTGTCATTGTTGATGCAGTTCGCACCCCGATGGGCCGTTCGAAGGGCGGCGCTTTTCGCCACGTGCGCGCGGAAGATCTCTCTGCGCATCTGATGCGTAGCCTGTTGTCACGTAACCCGTCGCTTGATCCGACCGCGATTGACGATATCTACTGGGGTTGCGTACAGCAAACGCTGGAGCAAGGTTTCAACATTGCGCGTAACGCAGCGCTGCTGGCCGAAATTCCGCATTCGGTACCGGCCACAACGGTCAACCGTCTGTGCGGTTCATCCATGCAGGCGTTGCACGATGCGGCGCGCATGATCATGACCGGCGACGCCAGCATCTGCCTGATTGGCGGCGTGGAGCATATGGGACACGTCCCGATGAGTCACGGCGTGGATTTTCACCCGGGTCTGAGCCGTAACGTGGCAAAAGCGGCCGGTATGATGGGGCTGACTGCCGAAATGCTGGCGCGTCTGCACAACATCAGCCGGGAAATGCAGGACCAGTTTGCCGCACGTTCTCACGCTCGCGCATGGGCCGCAACGCAGTCCGGCGCATTTAAAGCGGAAATCATTCCGACAGGCGGCCATGATGCCGACGGCGTGCTGAAGTCATTTAGCTATGACGAAGTGATCCGCCCGGAAACCACCGTGGAAGCGCTGGCGGCGTTAAGACCCGCATTCGACCCGGTAACCGGCACCGTCACGGCAGGTACCTCATCCGCGCTCTCCGACGGCGCAGCCGCCATGTTATTAATGAGCGAAAGCCGTGCCCGCGAACTGGGGCTGAAACCTCGCGCCCGCGTGCGCTCCATGGCGGTGGTTGGCTGTGACCCATCGATTATGGGCTATGGTCCGGTACCGGCATCAAAGCTGGCGCTGAAAAAAGCCGGACTGACTGCCAGCGATATCGACGTTTTTGAAATGAACGAAGCGTTTGCCGCGCAGATTCTGCCGTGCATTAAAGATCTTGGCCTGATGGAGCAGATCGACGAGAAGATCAATCTCAACGGCGGCGCGATTGCCCTGGGTCACCCGCTCGGTTGCTCGGGCGCGCGTATCAGTACCACCTTGATTAACCAGATGGAGCGCAAAGACGCACAGTTTGGTCTTGCCACCATGTGTATTGGTTTAGGTCAGGGTATCGCCACGGTATTCGAGCGAGTTTGATTAAAGAGTTATCTCAAAGCCATTGGTGCCAGAACAAGGCGGCAAACGAATTTGAACAGCCGAAGGCTGCCTGCGGTGAGGGATACGGATGTCCCTTATTCATCCCGATGAGCTTACACAGCGTAAGTGATTCGGGTGAATAAGTGCAGCCAACGCAGTGATGGTGATAATGACAAGAGAGAGCAATTTAGTTGCCGTTTTTCCCGCCTGTCAGGGGCGGGTTTTTTATTTCTACCGTTCTCGCCCCTCTCCCTGAAGAAGAGGGAGTGAGAATCAGATAAAGGCAAACGCATCGCCGAACAGACGATCTTCGCGGGCATTACGCTCATTACAGAACAGCTCGCGGGCAATTTTTGCCATCTCGAAGCGGCCGGCAATATAAATATCATGCTCCGCCAGAGTGCCATAGTCCTGCAGTACCGCGGTCAATACGGTGCCAGAGCGCCCACGCCACTCTTCTTCCGGCTGTTCCACAACCGGCTCGACACGCAGCCCTGGATGCTCCACACTCAGCGCTTCCAGCTCTGCCAGATCGTAGAGATGTTTCGCTTCGCGACCGCCCCAGTACACTGCGATATCGCGGTTCGGGTTACGAGCCAGCGCCGTGAGCAGAATAGAACGCACATAGGAGAAGCCGGTGCCTCCGGCGATGAGAATGAGCGGACGATCTTCGTCCTCACGCAGCCAGGCCTCACCATGCGGAATATCAACCTCGATCTCACGCTCTTTCAGAATGCGATCCATCACCGCCATCGCATACAGGTTGAGCTCAGAGGCGCCGATATGCAATTCAATACATTCCTGCTCCGCCGGTGTGGAAGCCATAGAGAACGGACGCTTGTCGCGCTCATCCATTACCACCATCAAATATTGACCAGCGCGGAAAGAAAACGCCGCTTCCGGCACTAATCGAACGCGATACACGGTATCGGTAATTGCCTCCACCGAGGTCACTTTACAGCTTAAGGTTGTCATGCGTCCCCTCTGTCGGGTCTATAGAGCAAAACAGCGGCGTTAGCCCCGCTTACTGTTATTTAAAGATAGCCAGCTCATCCCAGATGGCGTCAACGCGCGCCGTCACCTCAGGATCTTTCTTAATAGGACGACCCCATTCACGCTGGGTTTCGCCTGGCCATTTATTTGTGGCATCCAGCCCCATTTTTGAACCCAGGCCGGAAACCGGCGAGGCAAAATCCAGATAATCGATCGGCGTATTTTCTACCAGTACCGTATCACGAGCCGGGTCCATACGGGTAGTAATCGCCCAGATCACGTCGTTCCAGTCGCGCGCATTGACATCATCATCGCAGACGATCACGAACTTCGTGTACATAAACTGGCGCAGGAATGACCAGACGCCCATCATGACGCGCTTGGCGTGTCCGGGGTACTGTTTCTTCATCGTGACCACGGCCAGACGATAA
>NZ_JBCNNS010000146.1:0-9070 GCF_039594335.1 Raoultella sp. | reverse complement strand
GCCAGTGTCCCGACGATAGAGAGTAGCTTCATCAGGCGTGGCGCAACCGCCAGTAGTCCGTTGCCGACCCAACGCGCCAACGCGCTGCTTTTCTTCACCAGCCAGTACCCCATATCATCCAGCTTCACGATAATGCCCACCAAACCGTATACGCCAACAGTCACCAGAATGGCAATCCCGGAGAGAATCAGAATCTGATTGAGCAGCGGCGCATCGGCCACGATACCCAACGTAATGGCCACAATTTCAGCAGACAGAATAAAGTCAGTGCGTACCGCCCCTTTCACTTTATCGCGTTCAAATGCCAGCGGATCTCGCTCCGCCAGCGCTTCCAGACGCTGCTGACGGGCCTGTGGATCTTCCTTGTGTTTGCGCGCCTGCAGGCTGTGCAACACTTTCTCAACGCCTTCATAGCACAGGAATGCACCGCCCAGCATCAGCAATGGCGTAATCGCCCAGGGAATAAACGCGCTGATCAGCAAAGCCAGCGGCACTAAAATCACTTTATTGACGAACGATCCCTTTGCCACGCCCCAGACAACGGGGAGCTCGCGATTAGCGCGAACGCCCGTCACCTGCTGGGCATTGAGCGAGAGATCGTCTCCCAGTACGCCGGCCGTTTTTTTCGCTGCCAGTTTCCCCATCACGGAAATATCGTCAAGCAAAGTGGCGATATCATCCAACAGTGTTAAAAGACTACTTCCTGCCAAAATTGTATTCCTTCATTTATTGAGGATTAACACCCTGGCGCTCCGGCCTTAGCCTGAACGCGTAGCGACCATGTCCGTATAAGTATGAGGTAAAAGTGCTTTTTCGCCCAGAGATGCACAGAGTCAATATAATTTTAACAATTACCGATCAATTAAAGCGCTCGCCAGCGCAGTAGTTTTCACGTTTACTATATGTCTCCTTTCTATCTCTGTACCGTCGTGAGGACGTATGTCTACCCGCCAGCTTCTGCCCCTTATCGGAGCCCTGTTTGCGCTTTATATCATCTGGGGATCGACCTATTTTGCCATTGCCATTGGCGTTGCCAGCTGGCCCCCATTGATGATGGCCAGTATCCGTTTTCTCTCCGCCGGCGCGCTACTGCTCACTTATCTGCTGGCAACCGGCCACTCGCTTCCACCGCTCAGACCGCTGCTCAATGCCGCGCTGATCGGGATCCTCCTGCTGGCCGTCGGAAATGGTTTTGTCACCCTGGCCGAGCACCAGCATGTGCCTTCAGGCATTGCGGCGGTTATGGTGGCGACGGTACCGCTCTTCACGCTTTGCTTTAGCCGTTTTTTTGGTATTACCACTCGCAAGATTGAGTGGCTGGGCATTGCTATCGGTCTGGCGGGCATTGTTCTGCTTAACAGCGGCGGAAATCTGAGCGGCAATCCCTGGGGGGCGCTGTTGATCCTGATCGGTTCAATGAGCTGGGCATTTGGTTCCGTTTACGGTTCACGAATTGAGCTACCGACAGGCATGATGGCTGGCGCGATTGAAATGCTCGCCGCGGGAATAGTCCTGGCAGTCGCCTCCTGGCTGACCGGCGAAACGCTGAGCCAAATGCCATCGTGGTCCAGTATTTTTGCCGTTGCCTATCTGGCGATTTTTGGCTCTCTTATCGCCATTAACGCCTACATGTATTTAATTCGTAACGTCACTCCCGCCGTTGCCACCAGCTACGCTTACGTCAATCCCGTGGTGGCGGTACTGCTGGGGACCGGATTTGCCGGAGAGAACCTCTCGTCCATCGAGTGGCTGGCGCTGGGCATCATTATTTTTGCCGTTGTGCTGGTCACCTTGGGGAAATACCTGTTCTCCACCCAGGCTGAAGTTACGCCTTGCGAGGTGGAGAAGTAAGCTCTGGCTCACCAATACCCTGCGTGTCGATCTGCGCGCGGTAACCACCGCCGCAGATCCACTCTTCCAGGCGCTCAGTCAGCGCCTCATCGCTGAGCTTCCGTCGTCCGCGCAGCGCGCATTCCCAGACGATCAGCACCCGCCATCCTAGCGCTTGTAAGCGCATGATATCACGACTATCGCGCGTGACGTTCTTGCCGATTTTATCCAGCCAGAATTCGGTACGCGTCGCGGGGACTTTAAACAGATAGCAGCGATGGTGATGCCAGAAACAACCGTGAGTAAAAATAACGCAGTGGTACTCTGCCACGACAAAATCCGGACGCCCTGGCAGCGTCGCATCCTGAACAGTAAACGTGAACCCGGCTTGAGTGAGCAGCGCGGCAAGCCGCTTTTCGATCGCCGTATCACGCTGGCCAATCGCCCGCATGTTTTTACTGCGCGTGGCTTTATCGTGGACGTCCACCGTCTTCATCCTCGGATTTTCGCTGCTCCACGGCCTGCGCGATTCGCGGCGCAAGTAATTTCGCGACAGCCGCAAACACCGGCACCACGACTGAATTACCGAACTGGCGATAGGCCTGGGTATCGGAAACCGGAATGCGGAAGCGATAGCCCTGCGGGCTTTCAAACCCCATCAACCGCGCACATTCGCGCGGCGTCAGCCGACGCGGGCGACGAAGCTGATTTTGCGCATCGTCGAAGTGCTGCTCGCCCAACAGCCGGTCCCAGCCGCGATCGACCAGAATTTCGGCGCCATCTTTGTAGTAGCGCGCGGATAGCGTGCGTGCCACGCTCTGAGGATTGCACGGATCAACCAGGCCGTAACCAAACCCATTGCCCAGCGCCTGATGTTTCCGCGCATAGTGATACAGATACTTCCACAGCACCGGCGTCAGAATAAATTTAGCATCCACCGTCGGTTCCAGCAGATCGCCAAAGGTCGGACGGGCGGTCGGATAAAACGTTGAAATATCGCGCAGGGTAAAACCATGGTGCAGTTGGAGATCGCGACGAAAACCCACCAGCACAATACGTTCGCGGTGCTGGGGTAAGAAATGACGCCCATCGATCACTTTCGGATCGTCGACCCCGTGGTGGTCAGCATCAGAGACCTCATAACCCAGCTCATCCAGCGTCTGCATGATAATGCGGAATGTCCGTCCTTTATCATGGCTTTTCAGGTTTTTAACGTTCTCCAGTACGAAGATGGCAGGCCTACGGGCGGCAATAATTCTGACCACATCAAAGAACAGCGTGCCCTGGGTTTCACAGGCGAAACCGTGGGCCCGGCCAAGCGCATTTTTCTTCGATACCCCGGCGAGCGAAAAAGGCTGGCAAGGAAAGCCCGCCAGAAGAACATCGTGTGGAGGAACCGTCTCGCGAATATGCTGCGCGGCGTCTTCATCACCCACATCCGGGCGATGGCTGAGGGTTATATCACGGATGTCTTCATTAAAACGGTGCTGATTCGGATCACAATACCAGTTGGCTTTGTAGGTTCGCACCGCGTGCTTATTCCATTCACTGGTGAAAACGCATTGTCCACCAATCGCCTCAAAGCCGCTGCGAATCCCGCCGATTCCCGCAAAGAGATCGACGAAGCGGAAAACATAATGGGGATGATGGGCCGGCGGTGGCGGCAGTAACGTTGTCAGACGGGCATACTCGTTGGCCGTAATACGATCAGTTGCCCGTTCAACCGTCGCCACGCGTTTTAATATTGCCGGACTCCAGTGACGATCGCCAACGGCCAGCAGAAATGCCACCAGCGTTTTCACATCGTATATTGTCATCAGCTGGCGCAACAGCGCCTGAGCCTCTTCTCCGGTATGTTCCGGAGGCGACAACAGGCTTTTTTCCTTCAATAAATTTTGCGACATACCCTCAACCAGCCCGGACAATTTTGCAGAGATTACCATAAATAATGCGGGCAGTTTCAGACCAGTGGCTCAAAGCGCCTTAAAACCGCGTCATCCACCGACAGCGTGTCGCCGCGAAGCTCAGCGCTAAGCTTGGCCATAAATTGCACGAGAAAGCGCGCATTATGTACCGCCATCGCTTTGCCTTTGTCCGTTTGCATCGTGTCGGGTAAACGCAACAACTTGCACTGGAAATGGTCCAGCGCATATTTTTGGTCATCCAGTTTACGCCTGTCAGCAAAGGGATCTTCAGCATCAAACAAGAGGTTGTTTAGCGCCCCGGACACCGCGAAGACTCGGGCCAGACCAATTGCGCCAAGTGCCTCCAGCCGATCGGCGTCCTGGACAATTTTCGCCTCTGTGCTTTGGGGGGGAATACCGGCACTGAAACTGTGCGCCTCAATCGCATGATAAACGGCAGGATAGCGGTCGCGCGGAAAATCAGGGAATGACGACTGGAGAATACCCAGCGTTTTTTCTGCCGCCATCACCGAGGAGCGGCTGCGCTCGGGATGGTTTTTCGGCAGGCTTACAATGTCATGAAAATAACAGGCGGTCAGAATGACCAGACGATCAACCTGACTGTCCTCAGCCAACCTCTGCGCAGTCCCCCACACGCGGCGGAAGTGCGAAAGGTCGTGGGCGGAGTCGCCCTGGGTGAGATGTCCCACAAGCCAGGCTTCAAATCGTTGCTGCCAGTCAAGTTGTTCCATACGCGTTCCTTTGAGAGAAGGCCAGCGTTGAGCATAGCAACTTTAATCGCGTTGTTCATGCATCCTGGGATCGGGGCGGGTATACCAGGCTATCGCCCCCAGGATAGCGCCCACAAGGCTCAGCACAAGGAACCCGAGCAGCGCACCAAGCCACTTCCCTGACGTTGAGCCCAGATCACCGTCGATTGTCGCTCCGGGGACACTTTCAATTTTGCCAACGACCCACCAGTAGCGCACCATTGCCCACAGAAAGTAACCACAAAAGGCATAAAAGACCCACAGGGCAAGTTTCCCACCCGGGCTTCGTTTCGCTTTCTGCTCCATTAACGCTTCTCCTTTAACTGACAACGAAACCGCGGCACCTCGCAAAAAAGTGACGCACGTCACATTATACTGTGAAAAAGATAACGAAACAGCACCTTCCTCCCCTGAACAACCGCTTTTAACTGTCACGAGATCCTGAGGTTTACTCGCCAGCATCACAAAATCTATTTTTCATTAGGGTAAAACCGCGGCAGATAATAATGACATGCTGCCTGGAATATATTTTCCTATCGTCATCAGCCGTATCAATTCGAACGCCCCCCAGAATAACGCATTACCCATGAGTTAAATAACCCACCCAAATAATTAAAATGGAACCCATAATTTACAAGCATTAAATCAATGCCGCCAATACATCAATTAAAACACCTAATGCATTGTTATCGAAAACAATAATAAATAAAAATACATCATTTCAAAATGATAGATTTTTAATATAAAAACGCACAAAGAAACATTATGAAATTCTTGGTATAATTTATTTACATTTTTAATTTAAAAAAAACTGAACCTTACCGATAGTATAAATTTGCATTCAGCAATACTCATCTCCATTCATATTAATGATGATTAAAAGGAAATATATAATGAAAAGAAAAACACTGGCACTTCTGGTTCCGGCATTATTGATAGCTGGCGCCCCTCACGCAGCGGAAATCTACAACAAAGGCGGCAACAAGCTCGATCTGTACGGAAAAACCGCAGGTCTGCATTATTTCTCTGATGACAAAGGTAATGATGGCGACAAAACCTATGCCCGTCTGGGTTTTAAAGGGGAAACCCAGATCACCGACCAACTGACCGGCTACGGGCGGTGGGAATATAACTTTCAGGGTAATAACACTGAAGGTAGTGACGCTCAGACCGGAAACAAAACCCGTCTGGCCTACGCGGGTCTGAAATTCGGCGATGCAGGCTCCTTCGACTACGGGCGTAACTACGGCCTGGTTTATGACGCCATCGGCGTAACCGATATGCTGCCAGAGTTTGGCGGCGACACCAGCTCCAGCGATAACTTCTTCTCTGGTCGAACAGGTGGACTGGCGACCTACCGTAACAACAACTTCTTCGGTCTGGTCGACGGTCTGAGCTTCGGCGTACAGTACCTGGGTAAAAACGAGCACGCAAATGATCCGTCCCGTGCTAACGGTGATGGCTGGGCAACCTCTCTGGGCTATGAATTTGATGGTTTCGGCGTTGTCGGCGCTTACGGCGCAGCAGACCGTACCGATGGACAGCAGGCGCTGGCACGCGGCAAAGGCAATAAAGCTGAGCAGTGGGCAACCGGTCTGAAATACGATGCGAACAATATCTACCTGGCAGCCCTGTACGGCGAAACCCGCAATGCGACCCGCATTACTGGCGGCTTTGCCAACAAAACTCAGGACTTCTCCGTCGTTGCACAATATCAGTTCGATTTCGGCCTGCGTCCGTCCATCGCTTACTACAAATCTAAAGCGAAAAATATTGAAAGCGGCCTTGGTGATGAAGATTACATCAACTACATCGATGTCGGTGCAACCTACTACTTCAACAAAAACATGTCCACTTATGTTGACTATCAAATCAACCAGATTGATAGCGACAACAAGCTGGGTGTGAACTCCGATAACACCGTCGCCGTAGGTATCGTTTACCAGTTCTAATCAGTACCCTCCTTCGTGATATGCCTGAAAAGCAGGACTTCGGTCCTGCTTTTCTCTCTTTCCCCCTCCCCCGAAGGGGAAGGTTTTACGCGGGCGATAAAATGCGGGACATCACGCAAAGGGATCTCATCGATAATATTGACGCGCGTTAAGAGTTCCCCGCAACAAATCATCTTGATGGCAGGGCGCAAAACCGGGGGGGTCACTGGTCAGAGGTCCCCATCACTATCGGGGCGCAGAACAGTCAGCATCTCTGCCAGCAGAAACGGCCATTCTGCTCATATATCCTTATTTTCTCTGCACGAGACGCTTTATCTCTGACAATCCGAGGGACAGTGACCTGCTCCCGATTGATTAACACATGCCAATGTTAGTCCTACATCCCAGTTGACCATGACCCCCTTTCCTGATTCATCAACCAATATATGAGCATCTTCTGTTCGTCAATGATGGGAAACCACAACAAAAGCCGTTTCTGGATCCACTAAATAATCCTCGCCCAAAAATTATTAAGAGGGTAATCTCGCAAAAAACAGGGGGCATTATGAAAAACTTGATACTCAGTGTGATCGCTAAAATTTCCCAAATGGACGCCGAAGCTAAACAGCTTGCGGCCAAAGTAGAAGCTCAGTCTCTACTCTTAGGCGCATTACTACTGACCATTGGTAAAAATGGCGGTATGAATGAAATGCTTGAGAATGTCAGGAAAGCCATCAATGCAGCACTTGAAGCAGCCGACACACCACTGAAATCCGACGCTGAAATATTATTAAATGAATTCAATAATCTGATCTTGTTAACTCAGCTACTCGAAACCAACGATTCAGAAATCGACATCGAATCATTAAAGGAAGTCCCGGGAGCATCCGCCTCAGAATGAATCTCCCCTTCAAAGCTGGAGTTAAATCTCCAGCTTCTATTTATGCCCCCACCAGGCACTCTCTTAGCCGATGCCATCAGTTTTGAACACAATATGAACCAAAGGGCCGGTGCCCAGCCTGTCAGCGAATGTCTTTACCACAATGCCAAAGGCGATCTTTGCGCTGCATGGGTTTCAGATGTTCTTAAAATGAACTGGAATCAGATTATTGATAAAGGCATTTTCATCCAACAAGGTAAGACTGGTATTGAACAGATCAAAACCTGGACTGAGCGCCTCAATGCGGCTGTTGATATTTGCAGAGAATGGGGACAGGATGGCCTTATTATCAGGACAATGTATGGAGCTCGTTATTCATACAATGGGGTTCAATGAAGCATGGAGAAAAGCCAGAAACGGTGCTTCTGAAGAACCAGGTGGCCACTTGATTGCACCGTCCATGCTCTAATCTCTGACTATGAAGACTCAGGCAGAGACAAGCAAAAATTCAGTGGCCATCAGTCAGAATCACAGGTACTTGTTTACGACAGGAAAGTTAAAATCAGCCCGAGTTTGGACAAGAAAATGAGATGATTCTTTGGCGTCAGAGTATGCTTCGGCGCTAAAATTTTTCTCAGTGGATTTTCTCAATTTTTCTCATCGGGATATTGGTCACTGAAAAGGATTGCTGTAAGTGATTGAATAGTGGCGGAGAGAGGGGGATTTGAACCCCCGGTAGAGTTGCCCCTACTCCGGTTTTCGAGACCGGTCCGTTCAGCCGCTCCGGCATCTCTCCGTTGAGGTTGCTATAATGCCAGGTTCTTTGGCACTTTAATAGTTCCTGTCTCTTTAATTATGTTCAAGTGACGACTTTGCGAGCAAAATGATGTTTAAATGGCCCTGGAAAGTAGATGAAGAGTCCGGCAACGCCGAAATACCCTGGGAACACGCGCTTGCCATTCCTGTTTTAGCCAATCTTTCTGCACAAGAACGGCAGGAACTGGTGCAGATGGCGGCACGTTTTCTGCAACAAAAACGTCTGGTCACTCTGCAAGGGCTTGAACTCACTCCGCTGCAAAACGCCCGCATTGCGATGTTGTTCTGTTTGCCGGTTCTTGCACTCGGCACTGAGTGGCTGGATGGCTTCCATGAGGTGCTAATCTACCCTGCCCCATTTGTGGTTGATGATGAATGGGAAGACGATATTGGACTGGTCCACAATCAACGGGTCGTACAATCCGGCCAGAGCTGGCAACAAGGCCCCATCATCCTGAACTGGCTGGATATTCAGGATTCTTTCGATGCATCTGGTTTCAACCTTATCGTGCACGAAGTTGCGCATAAGCTGGATACCCGCAATGGCGATCGCGCCAGCGGCGTGCCGTTGATTCCGTTACGCGAAGTCGCCGGCTGGGAGCATGATCTCCACGCGGCGATGAATAACATTCAGGATGAGATCGATCTGGTTGGGGAGAGCGCCGCCAGCATTGACGCTTATGCAGCGACCGACCCGGCCGAGTGTTTTGCCGTATTATCTGAATATTTCTTTAGCGCACCGGAGCTGTTTGCCCCGCGCTTTCCGGCACTTTGGCAACGTTTTTGCCATTTCTATCGCCAGGACCCGTTACAAAGATTACGTGAGAATGGCCAGCTGGATACCGACGAAGGGCACATTGTGCACTAAAACAACGAGTTGGATTAAATTTAGCCATTTGAATCAGTGGGTTAATTTTAGTGTTGACACAAAAATGCCAG
>NZ_JBCNNS010000145.1:0-9269 GCF_039594335.1 Raoultella sp. | reverse complement strand
CCACGGATAAACTTTGGAGACCAGCACAACGCGATCCCGCAGACCACGAATCGCCTCTCCGACCACCTCTTCCGCGCCACCATGAGCGTACATTTCGGCGGTGTCGATGACCGTCAGCCCTCGTTCCACGCCCGCTCGTAGTGCAGCCACCTCCTGCGCACGTCGGGATATGTTCTCGCCCATGTACCAGGTGCCCTGCCCGATAGCAGGAACCGCCGCGCGATCGCCAAAAGACACCGTTTTTTCCATCATCGACTCCTCCGTTTATGCCAGCGCACCATTACAATGCAAAACAGGGCCTGACGCCCTGTTTTGATGCACTAATTTCTTCGTTATGGTGCATAGCCGTATACTTTACGATCGTTATAGTATTCGATCAGAAGGTGTAGGTAATCCCCGTGGAGATCAGACCGCTCCAGGATTTGTCCACCATAGGGCTATCGGTAATTTCATTTGACAGGCGGGTGTAACGCGCCACGCCATACACGCTCCAGTCGCCGAGGAAACGATAGTTGGCCGACAGCTCAAGATACGGGTTCCAGCTGCTATCCGGGTCGTAGCTACGCATGCCGCTACGATTCGACTCATGCTGTGAAACGCCATAGTAGTATTCGTTCTGGTTATCGCTGTTCCACTCCACGCCAATCCCCGGCGTCAAGGTCAGGTTGCCGTTGGTATAGCGATAAAGCCAGGCGGTATCCCAGGTAATGCCGTTGCTGTTATCCAGCGTGTCGCCCGCCAGCGTAGTACGCAAGAAGCCGTATGGCGTGTTGTGGACATAAGAGAGCCCGGCCATCATGGTTGATTTACGGCGATCCAGTTTGCGCATTTGCTCACTGTCGCTGTCGCCCGGCCTGAAGTACATCGGCGACCAGTAGGCGGTCACGGACAGCTTATCGGTGTTGTCATTCCACAAATAGTAACCGCCGCCGAAACCGTGGAACCAAAAACTGTCGCTCTCATAGCTAATTGCCGGGACAGGGAAAACATCGGCATCGTATTGTTTATAAGGGTTCTCGACGATACCCACGCCGGCCCCTAACGTAAATTTCCCTTCCGCGTGGGCAGCCGAAACAGAGGCCACAAGGCACACGCTGAGTGCCAGAGGTTTGATCTTATTCACAATCCAAATTCCCGTTTGTCAATTAATACGCCAGGGCAGTTTAACGTCGTTGGTCCCATGCCTCAAATTCTTTACCCGCCATTACATAAACCATTCAATTTCTCATCAACAGATGACCATAAACTTGCAGCAGAATGACAGCGCCATGACGCGACCTGGCAAGACGTGCGAAAAAGGCACTTTTTTCCGGATGAGTTATTGATATGTCATTGAAATTGATTTTTGACGGCATGCAAGTTTTCTAAATGCATCTACGCTTTAATTTAGAAGAAGTGATTTTAGCGCACGTTGTGTCTGTCGATTCGACAACCTGGCATAAGGGTTGCTGGATAATCGATGAACGTCGCGCAGTTTACCTCTTCCGGGAGCTCCCACTATTCATATGAACGGCTCTCAACTTGTGCTTAAAACGAAAGGACGGCATGCCATGAATATATTCGATCACTATCGCCAGCGCTATGAAGCTGCCAAGGACGAAGAGTTCACACTGCAGGAGTTTCTTACCATCTGCCGGCAAGATCGTAGTGCTTATGCCAACGCGGCAGAACGGTTGCTGATGGCCATTGGTGAGCCAGTTATGGTCGACACGGCCATGGAACCCCGGCTGTCCCGTCTCTTTTCAAACCGGGTTGTCGCGCGCTACCCGGCATTTGAAGAGTTTTACGGTATGGAAGATGCCATCGAGCAGATTGTCTCTTACCTGAAACACGCCGCACAAGGTCTGGAAGAGAAGAAACAGATTCTGTATCTGTTGGGCCCGGTGGGCGGAGGGAAATCGTCGCTAGCTGAACGTCTGAAATCCCTAATGCAGCGTGTACCTATCTACATACTGAGTGCCAACGGCGAGCGTAGCCCGGTCAACGATCACCCGTTGTGCCTGTTTAACCCGCAGGAAGACGCGCAGATTCTGGATAAAGAATATGGCGTGCCTACCCGTTATCTCGGCACCATTATGTCGCCGTGGGCGGCGAAACGCCTGCACGAGTTCGGCGGCGACATCACCAAATTCCGCGTGATCAAAGTGTGGCCCTCTGTCCTTGAGCAAATTGGTATCGCCAAGACGGAACCGGGGGATGAGAATAACCAGGATATCTCCGCACTGGTGGGTAAAGTGGATATTCGTAAACTGGAGCATTATGCCCAGAACGATCCGGACGCCTACGGCTACTCCGGCGCACTCTGCCGCGCCAACCAAGGGATCATGGAGTTCGTCGAGATGTTTAAAGCGCCTATCAAGGTGCTGCATCCGCTGCTGACCGCGACCCAGGAAGGCAACTATAACGGGACCGAGGGAATTTCGGCCCTGCCGTTTAACGGCATTATTCTCGCCCACTCCAACGAATCCGAATGGGTGAGCTTCCGTAATAACAAAAACAATGAGGCCTTCCTCGACCGCGTGTATATCGTCAAGGTGCCTTACTGCCTGCGCATTTCCGAAGAGATGCGTATCTACGAAAAACTGCTTAATAACAGTGAGCTAGCCCATGCGCCGTGCGCACCGGGGACCCTGGAGACGCTGTCGCGCTTCTCAATACTGTCGCGACTGAAAGAGCCGGAAAACTCGAGCATTTACTCCAAAATGCGCGTCTACGATGGTGAAAGCCTGAAAGACACTGACCCGAAAGCGAAATCCTATCAGGAGTATCGCGATTATGCTGGCGTCGACGAAGGGATGAACGGTCTGTCCACCCGCTTCGCCTTCAAAATATTGTCGCGCGTGTTTAACTTTGATCACGCCGAGGTCGCCGCGAACCCGGTGCATCTGTTCTACGTCCTGGAGCAGCAGATCGAGCGCGAACAGTTCCCGCAGGAGCAGTCAGAACGTTATCTGGAGTTCCTCAAAGGCTATCTGATCCCGAAATATGCCGAGTTTATCGGTAAAGAGATTCAGACCGCCTATCTGGAGTCCTACTCCGAATACGGGCAGAACATTTTTGACCGTTATGTCACCTATGCGGATTTCTGGATTCAGGATCAGGAATACCGCGATCCGGACACCGGCCAACTGTTTGACCGCGAGTCGTTGAATGCGGAGCTGGAGAAAATTGAGAAGCCGGCCGGGATCAGCAACCCGAAAGACTTCCGTAACGAGATAGTCAACTTCGTCCTGCGGGCCAGAGCGAATATCAACGGACGGAACCCGAACTGGACCAGCTACGAAAAACTGCGCACGGTTATCGAGAAGAAAATGTTCTCCAATACCGAAGAGCTGTTGCCGGTGATTTCGTTTAACGCCAAAACCTCAACCGATGAGCAGAAAAAACACGACGATTTTGTCGATCGTATGATGGAGAAAGGTTATACCCGTAAACAGGTCCGTCTGCTGTGCGAATGGTACCTGCGCGTACGTAAATCGTCCTGATAGCGGAAATTGCCCGGCGGCACGTTGCTTGCCGGGCCTACAAAAACAGCGACCTGTAGGCCGGGTAAGCTCAGCGCCATCCGGTATTTCCATCGCAGCGTAAGGTTGGCAATTGCAGCACAGGAGGGCATATGACCTGGTTCATAGACCGGCGCCTGAACGGAAAGAATAAAAGTGCGGTGAATCGCCAGCGCTTTTTGCGCCGTTATAAGGCGCAGATTAAACAGTCCATCTCCGAGGCGATCAATAAGCGCTCGGTGACGGATATTGACAGCGGAGAATCCGTTTCTATCCCGACGGACGATATCAACGAACCGATGTTTCATCAGGGACGCGGAGGGCTGCGTAACCGCGTACATCCGGGAAACGACCACTTTGTGCAAAATGACCGCATCGAGCGCCCTCAGGGCGGTGGCGGCGGTGGCGGAGGCGGTCAAGGGCAAGCCAGCGCCGACGGTGAAGGCGAGGATGGTTTTGTCTTCCAAATATCGAAAGATGAGTATCTGGATCTGCTGTTTGAGGATCTGGCTCTGCCGAACCTGAAGAAAAATCAGCAGAACCAACTCACCGAATTTAAAACTCACCGGGCTGGCTTCACCGCCAACGGCGTACCGGCCAATATCAGTGTGGTGCGATCCCTGCAAAACTCGCTGGCGCGACGTACTGCGATGACGGCGGGCAAGCGTCGCGAACTACGGGCGCTTGAGGAGGATCTGGACACGATAGCCAAAAGCGAACCGGCGCAGTTGCTGGAAGAGGAGCGGTTACGTCGGGAAATCGCCGAGCTGCGGGCAAAAATCGAGCGCGTGCCTTTTATCGATACCTTTGACCTGCGTTACAAGAATTACGAAAAACGCCCGGAGCCTTCCAGTCAGGCGGTGATGTTCTGTCTCATGGATGTCTCAGGCTCGATGGATCAGGTTACCAAGGATATGGCGAAACGCTTTTATATCCTGCTGTATCTGTTCCTCAGCCGGACCTATAAGAACGTTGAGGTGGTCTATATTCGCCACCATACGCAGGCCAAAGAGGTGGACGAGCACGAGTTTTTCTATTCTCAGGAAACCGGCGGCACTATCGTCTCAAGCGCCCTGAAGTTAATGGATGAGGTTGTTAAAGCCCGATACGAGCCGTCGCAGTGGAATATCTATGCCGCTCAGGCCTCGGACGGCGATAACTGGGCGGATGATTCACCGCTGTGCCATGAACTGCTGGCAAAAAATATCCTGCCGGTAGTGCGTTACTACAGCTACATAGAGATAACCCGTCGCGCGCACCAGACACTGTGGCGCGAATATGAACATCTGCAGGAGACTTTTGATAACTTTGCTATGCAGCACATTCGCGACCAGGAAGATATCTATCCGGTGTTCCGCGAACTGTTCCACAGGCAGGGCGCAGAAGCCAAAAATTAACCAATACCGAAACAGTCAGTTACATTAAGATCCTGACTGTTTTTTGTGGTCTGGCCGGTGAATTTTGGCACTTCAATTCAAATAATGGTTTTTATTAGCCTGAATCAGTGTCTGACTGGAAGCGACTCCCACTATGCGTCTTAGCGCCCACCTCTACGTTCGTCTGCCCCTACTGATTTCAATCGTTCTGGGTGCTGCCTGTTTTTTCTTGCTTCCGCCCAACCTGGGGACGTTGCAAAGACTGTTGTTCGGCTGGAATGCGCTGGCGTGGCCTTATCTGGTTTTTATCTGGACCCGCATGTTGATTACTGATGTATCGGGCATTCAGCGTATTGCCCGGTTACAGGACCAAAGCGCGATGCTCGTGCTAACGATAATGATTGTGGCGTGTGCAGCCAGCATCGTCGCCATTTTAAGCGAACTCTCTGCGTTGAAAGCGCTGTCCGGCACACCGCGAATAGTGCATCTCCTGTTGACGGTAGCAACCCTTATTGTCTCCTGGGCCCTTCTGCCCAGCGCCTTCGCTATGCACTATGCCCATCAACACTATCTGCACAGGACTCAGGATGTTACCCCGATGATGTTTCCTGAAAAGCCGGAGGACCCGGAATACTGGGACTTCCTGTACTACTCGTTTACGATTGCGGTGGCCTCGCAAACCGCTGATGTGGCGACAGGAACGACCGGGATCCGTAAAATCACGCTGCTACAATCGGTTATCTCCTTCGTGTTCAATCTCGCAATACTGGGTCTGTCCGTGAACGTCGGCGCGAGTCTGCTGAATTAGTCTCTGCCGTTGCGCTTCCTGTTGCCGCATCGAAAACCGATTGTCGTTCTCATCAGAACGCGGCGTCGGTTGCTCACTCCCCGGAACAGGCATGCCCTGACCAGCGTTGCCTTTTAAAACGCTTATTTTTGTGCACAAGTCCACCCTCTGATATCCCGTAAGAACAATATTTACTTTTAAATTGAAAAATGCGTTTCGGTCAGGGGAAATGCGCCCCCCTCCCGGTAGCCGCCGATTGGGATGTGAGCCACGCGCAGAACTATGCTACCGCCAACGATGTTGAGCTGAGGAATGCGGGACTGACCACTGCGGGCGACTGGCATAAGCCGTTTGCAGTCGGTAAACCGCGAAAGGGTTCTGGGTGAGTGAATGCCCCGAGCAGCAACGTCGCCGATACAAACAGTTCTGAATCCAGGTAAAGATGAGCGTCACAGGGCTGCTCAGGCAACCCTGTGTCAGCAGGGAAGATGGCTGATGTTATGACTTCTTATTCAGCATCGATTTTAAATCCGCAAAGGGGTTATAGGTTGCGGCGGCCACATCTTTTTGCGCATCCTCTCCTGCCACTACTCGCGTGCCGTACTGGTCAGCCTCCGTGTATTTGGAGTGCTCATGATCGTGGCAGTAGAGACACAATAGCTCCCAGTTGCTGCCATCTTCCGGATTATTGGTATGGTCGTGATCGATATGGTGAACCGTTAATTCGCGTAGGTTTGAATACACAAACTCCCGCGAGCAACGCCCGCATATCCACGGATAGATTTTTAATGCTTTTTCACGGTAGCCGCTTTCCAGCCGGGCGTAGTTTTTGGGGATCAGAGCCATTGGGGATGTTACCTGTTACAAAGAGATGATGGGTTAGATAGTACCCCCAATCTGGTCCGCAATGGAACAACAGGTATGATGAAAGCGCGGCAGGATAGGCGACGTTAGCCGCAGGTGCTGTCCGGCTCACGGACGATTGGCAAATGCCGGAAGCCTTCGGGTCGTCAAAGCCAAAATCATTTCTTCATCGTATCGCTGCCGTAAGAACGCCGTCCTGTTACCGGGGCAGCCTTTGTGTTGCACAGCCATCATTATAATTAGCCGTTGCCCAACTCAGGATATGCCCCTGCGGGCACCGTCAGTTCTCTTCTGACGAGAAGAAGATTATGCTGAAGGCTTTGTCATGATGGAAAGATTGAGATGAACATGCCGGAAAAACGCAACACTCACCGTCAGCTTCTTGAGCTGCTTGCACAGCACCAGGCGCGCTATCGCGTCGTGGAACATGAGGCCGTGGGGAAATGTGAGGCCGTATCGGAAATTCGTGGTACCGCTTTGGGTCAGGGTGCAAAAGCGCTGGTCTGTAAAATCAAAGGCAACGGTGTTAACCAGCATGTCCTGGCGATCCTCGCCGCCGACCAACAGGCAGACCTGTCACGCCTGGCACAGCATATCGGCGGCAGCAAGGCATCACTGGCCAGTCCGGCGGAAGTCGATACGCTCACCGCCTGCGTTTTTGGCGCCATCCCGCCGTTCAGCTTTCATCCGGATTTGCGGCTGATTGCCGATCCGCTACTCTTCGATCGCTACCCTGAAATTGCCTTTAACGCCGGTCTGCTGGATAAATCCATCATCCTGAACAGCGAGGATTATCTGCGCATTGCCTGCCCGGAACTGCTCGCCTTTCGCCGCGAAAGCTGAGGCGCGCGATAGCATGTTGTCGGGCAACATTGCGCAGATGCCTGAAAACGCGGTTTCTCGTCAAAAAATGCCTGTTTATTCACCCTATTACGCGTAAAGTAGACAGGCTTATTATTTTGGCAAGGATCCCCCTTCATGTTCGATACAACCCTGTTTATTCTGCTGGGGCTGGCCGCGCTGGGTTTTATCAGCCATAACACCACGGTGGCTATTTCTATCCTCGTTTTAATCATCGTTCGCGTCACACCGCTCAACGTCTTTTTCCCGTGGATTGAAAAACAGGGGCTGACGATCGGCATTATCATTCTGACGATCGGCGTAATGGCCCCCATTGCCAGCGGCACGCTGCCGCCATCGACGCTCCTGCAATCGTTCGTTAACTGGAAGTCGCTGCTGGCGATTGCCGTGGGCATATTCGTCTCGTGGCTGGGCGGGCGCGGTGTGGCGCTGATGGGGTCGCAACCGCAGCTGGTGGCCGGACTGCTGGTCGGCACGGTCCTCGGCGTGGCGCTGTTCCGCGGTGTCCCGGTTGGCCCGCTGATCGCCGCCGGCATCATTTCGCTGTTTATCGGGAAGTCGTAACCAGACTCGCCAGGTAGCGCCCTGGCGTCTGGCCCAGCCCCTTTTTAAACATCGTAATAAACGCGGTCGTCGAGTCATATCCCAGCGTTTGCGCAGTCAGCTGGACTGTTTGCCCGCGAATCAACATCTGCAGGGCAAGGATCAGTTGCAACTGATGACGCCAGCGGCGAAAGCTCAGTCCGGTCTCACGTACCACCAACCGCGCCAGATTCCGTTCGCTCATCGCGAATTCGACCGCCCACTGCCCCAGCGTCTGCCTGCGGGCCGGATCAACCGCCATGACATCCGCCATCTGACGAATCTTCGGATGTGGGGAAACCGGCAATTGCAGGTGCTCCTGCGGCTGCCTCGGTAGCTCATCGAACAGCACCTGCACCAGCCGTTGAGTTGTTGGATGGGCAAACGCCTCCCCGTTTCGTCCGGCAAGGGTCAGGATAAGCTCGCGAACGAGGGGAGAAATTTTTAAGGTACAGCAGTGCGCCGGCATTGGTGCGGCATCCGGTTCAATAAACAAAAAACTGATTTGCGCTCCCGGCGTGGCGCGGTTGCTGTGCGGCATCTGACCCGGTACCCACACCGCGTACTGCGGCGGCACCATCCACATGGCATTCTCCACCTCACAGGTGAGCGCCCCATGCAAGGCGAGGATCAGCTGGCCTTTGCGGTGTTGATGGCGAGGGATAAACTGCTCGTTCTCCACGACCTGAATGCGAAAAGCGAGGGCCGATTCATGACCGCTGTCCGGATCGTAGCCATCCAGGCCAAGTCCTATCATGATTTTGTCCGATATTAGCGATAATCTGTCATTCTAGCTTGATTTAAAGCATTGGCAAACGCGCTATTGTAGCCGCCCTGTTTACTCATCAGAGATTGCCATGAGTTCTGTTTTGCCTTCTACCGGCCGCCGTCATCTGCTGCTGATTGCCGGGATTTTATTGATTGCCTCTACGCTACGCGTGACGTTTACCGGCACAGCCCCGCTGCTGGACGCCATTCGCGCTGACTATGGTCTCTCCACCGCACAAACCGGGATGCTCACCACATTGCCGCTGCTGGCCTTTGGCCTGGTCTCTCCGCTGGCGGCAGGCGTCGGTCGCCGTCTGGGCATTGAACGCAGCCTGCTGGTCGCGTTAATCCTTATTTGTCTGGGTATCGGATTGCGTTCGCTCCCTTCCATCGCCCTGCTCTTCGGCGGTACGGCTATCATCGGTTGCGGAATTGCGCTCGGGAACGTTCTGCTGCCGGGCCTGATCAAACGCGACTTCGCGCAGCACGTTGCCAGGATGACCGGTGCCTACTCGATCACCATGGGCG
>NZ_JBCNNS010000144.1:0-9438 GCF_039594335.1 Raoultella sp. | reverse complement strand
CGCGTGAAGAACTGACGGAAGGTGGCTACAACATTGGCCGTGTTATCGCGCGTCCGTTTGTGGGTGATAAACCGGGTCACTTCCAGCGTACCGGCAACCGTCACGATCTGGCCGTTGAACCGCCAGCGCCGACCGTGTTGCAAAAGCTGGTTGACGAGAAAGACGGCCACGTGGTTTCTGTTGGGAAAATTGCTGACATCTATGCCAACTGCGGGATCACCAAAAAAGTGAAAGCGACCGGCCTGGATGCGCTGTTTGACGCGACCATCAAAGAGATGAAAGAAGCGGGTGATAAGACCATCGTCTTCACTAACTTCGTGGACTTCGACTCTTCCTGGGGTCACCGCCGCGATATCGCCGGTTATGCTGCGGGTCTGGAACTGTTTGACCGCCGTCTGCCGGAGCTGATGGCGCTGGTGGGGGAAGATGACATTCTGATCCTGACCGCTGACCACGGCTGTGACCCGAGCTGGCAGGGCACTGACCATACGCGTGAGCACATCCCGGTACTGGTCTACGGCCCGAAAGTTAAACCAGGCTCGCTGGGCCACCGTGAAACCTTCGCGGATATCGGCCAGACTCTGGCGAAATACTTTGGTACGTCCGACATGGAATATGGCAAAGCCATGTTCTGAGGTCATTGCCCGCTAGCGCTAAGCTTACCGGGCCTGGGTTTTGAAGGCCGGTATGGCGCAGCCGCCCCCGGCAAAAACAACAATATAAAAGGAACTGAAGATGGCAACTCCTCATATTAATGCAGAAATGGGTGATTTCGCTGACGTCGTGTTGATGCCGGGCGACCCGCTGCGCGCGAAGCACATCGCGGAAACTTTCCTTGAAGACGTGCGCGAAGTGAACAACGTGCGCGGCATGCTGGGCTTTACCGGCACATATAAAGGTCGCAAGATCTCCGTCATGGGTCACGGTATGGGTATCCCGTCCTGCTCCATTTACACCAAAGAGCTGATCACCGATTTCGGTGTGAAGAAGATTATCCGCGTGGGTTCCTGTGGGGCGGTACGTGCTGATGTGAAACTGCGTGATGTGGTGATTGGCATGGGCGCGTGCACCGACTCTAAAGTCAACCGTCTGCGCTTTAAAGATCACGATTTCGCTGCTATCGCTGACTTCGGCATGGTGCGTAACGCGGTGGATGCCGCGAAAGCGCTGGGCGTTGATGCCCGCGTCGGTAACATCTTCTCCGCAGACCTGTTCTATACGCCAGATCCGTCCATGTTCGACGTGATGGAAAAATACGGCATCCTGGGCGTGGAAATGGAAGCCGCCGGTATCTACGGCGTAGCGGCGGAGTTCGGCGCGAAAGCGCTGACTATCTGCACCGTTTCCGATCATATTCGTACGCATGAGCAGACGACCGCTGCTGAGCGTCAGACGACGTTCAACGATATGATCAAAATCGCGCTGGAATCCGTTCTGCTGGGCGATAAAGAGTAAATGGGGCATTGCCCGGTGGCGCTACGCTTACCGGGCCGACTAAACCGCATGGAATCTGTAGGCCGGATAGGCGTAGCCGCCATCCGGCTTTTTTTATCAGCGTACCGCGCTGGCAATCCACGCCGACAGCTCCCGCAACGCTTTCTCTTGCTCCGGGAAATCCACGAATAATGTTTCACACGTCTGCTGTAGCACGTCAGCCTGATACAGGCAGCCCTGCAATCGCATAGCCAGCGCTTCCAGCGGTGCCGGATTCAGGCTATCGGTAAAGACCTGCGTACGGGTGATATAGCCTTTCTCAACGTCAAAGTGCAGCTCAACGCCGCCCCAGGCAAAACGTTCATCCAGCAGGTGGGAGAAGGCTGGCGCTTGACCAAAATTCCATGCCCAGCTGCTCTGGCGGGCGAAGGTTTCGGCAAAGTTTGGCAGGTCCGGTATCTTGTCGGGCGAAATCACTTCCGCGGCGACGCGCTCGTCGTAGTAGGCGAAAAAGGCCTCTTCAATCGCCGCGCAGACCTGCTGGTGCGTGATCCCCGGCAGCAGATCCACCAGATTTGCCACGCGGCCGCGTACCGAGGTGATACCTTTCGCCTGCAGCTTCTTTTTATCCGGGTTGAGATAGTTTGCCAGACGACTTAAATCGGCATTCAACAGCAGCGTACCGTGGTGAAAACCGCGGTCAAGGGTTTCGCGATAGGCTGAACCGGAGACTTTACGATCGCCTTCGGCGGTTGTGACGACCAGGTCATTGCGCCCGGATGCCGCCGCCGTGACGCCCAGCGCCTCCAGTGCAGCCAGTACAATCCGGGTGGAGACGGTTTTATCGTACTCCGGTTTCCCCGCCATGAAAGTAAAACAGGTGTTGCCGAGGTCGTGGAATACCGCACCGCCGCCGCTGCTGCGGCGGGCCAGACGGACGTTATCCTCTTCCATCCGGCGGGTATTGCACTCTTTCCACGGATTTTGCGCCCGGCCAATGACCACCGTGTCGGCATTGCGCCACAGGAACAGCACGCGCTGGGTGGCGGGCATCTGGCGGAAAATGCACTCTTCAACCGCGAGGTTGAACCAGGGGTCCGTGGAGTCTGAGAGCAGCAGGCGTAGCGTCGACATCGCGATTTCCTTATTCTGATTCATCTTTGTCTTCGTCCTGTACCGGTTTATTGGCGGTAAGCAGGAAGGGCGATTGTTGCCAGCGGGTGCGCTTGCCCTGCAGCAGCGTGCGGGTCAGCACCACGCCGATAGCCAGCGACAGCAGCAGCATCAGACGTAAAATGTTGGTGGTATTATCCACCTGTTTTGCCTCGGTGGCTAACGTATGGGTATCCAGCGTCAGGCGCAGATAGCCAAGCGGTCCGTTTTTACCCTGAATCGGCTCCACGATTTGCTGATTGAAGTAGCCGCCCGCTTTTTTGCCGTCCAGCGCCAGCCTGTCGCGTACGTTGACCCCTTCGCCCGAGCGGGCGACGAGATCGCCCTGGTCGTCATAGACTCCGGCATCCAGGACCCGGCTCTGACGGGTGAGTCGCTCCAGCAGCTCACCGATCCGTTTTTCATCAGGCGTCTCGCTGCGCATCATTGGCGTCAGATTCAGCGTAACCTGCTGCGCAAGGGTGCGAGCCAGTTCTTCTAACTGTGGATTACGTTGCTTTTGGCTGTTCTGGCTGAACCACGACGCTCCCTGCATCAAGGCAACGAGAAGTGCGAGGCAGATAAGAACAATGACGGCGCGATGCAGTCGGAATTTCAGTTTTGCGCGTACCATATTCCACCTTTAATATTTACAGCTTAATGTTGCCAGAAGCGCTGGTTACAAGGTAGCCTCATGCGTTATTTTCCTGGCCTGAATAAAGAGATGTGGAGCCGTAATGCCAAACAGTTTGACCTGGTGCGATCTGCCCGAAGATGTTTCCCTGTGGCCTGGATTACCGCTTTCGTTGAGCGGTGATGAGGTCATGCCGCTGGATTATCATGCCGGACGCAGCGGCTGGCTGCTCTACGGGCGCGGCCTTGATAAACGCCGGCTGACGGACTGGCAGCGTGAGCTGGGGGCGGCGCTGGTTATCGTTGCTTCCTGGGTTGTCGACGATTATCAGGTTATTCGTCTGGCGGGCTCTCTGACGCTGCGGGCAACCCGACTGGCGCACGAAGCGGGACTGGATGTTGCGCCGCTGGGGAAAATTCCGCATCTGCGCACGCCCGGGCTGCTGGTGATGGATATGGACTCCACGGCGATTCAAATCGAGTGCATTGACGAAATCGCCAAACTGGCCGGCACCGGAGAAATGGTGTCGGAAGTGACTGAACGTGCGATGCGCGGCGAGCTGGATTTCACCGCCAGTCTGCGTCAGCGGGTGGCGACGTTGAAAGATGCCGATGCCAGCATTCTGCTGCAGGTGCGTGAATCGCTGCCGTTGATGCCGGGGCTGGCGCAACTGGTGCTGAAGCTGGAGACGCTGGGCTGGAAAGTCGCGATTGCCTCCGGCGGGTTTACCTTCTTCGCCGAATACCTGCGCGACAAACTGCATCTTGACGCCGTGGTCGCCAATGAGCTGGAAATTATGGACGGCAAGCTGACCGGGAACGTCATCGGCGATATTGTCGATGCCAAATATAAAGCCGCCACGCTGAGAAAACTGGCGGAAAAATATGAAATCCCACCGGCACAGACCGTGGCGATCGGCGATGGCGCCAACGATCTACCGATGATCAAGGCGGCGGGTCTGGGGATCGCGTATCATGCTAAGCCAAAAGTGAATGAGCAGGCGGAAGTGACAATCCGCCACGCTGACCTGATGGGGGTCTTCTGTATTCTCTCAGGCAGCATGAATCAAAAGTAAGAGGTAACACGTGGCGAAAGCTCCAAAACGCGCATTTGTCTGTAATGAATGTGGTGCGGATTACCCGCGCTGGCAGGGGCAGTGCAGCGCCTGTCATGCCTGGAACACCATCACCGAGGTGCGTATTGCCGCTTCGCCACAGGTGGCGAGAAACGAGCGTCTGACGGGCTACGCCGGGAATGCCGGTGCGTCGAAGGTGCAAAAACTGTCGGAAATCAGCCTTGAGGCGCTACCGCGTTTCTCCACCGGTTTTAAAGAGTTTGACCGCGTCCTCGGCGGTGGTGTGGTGCCGGGCAGCGCAATTCTGATTGGCGGCAATCCGGGGGCGGGTAAATCGACGCTGCTGCTGCAGACGCTGTGCCGACTGTCGGAAAACATGAAAACGCTGTACGTCACCGGAGAAGAGTCGTTGCAACAGGTGGCGATGCGTGCGCACCGCCTGGGGTTGCCGACCGCTAACCTCAACATGCTCTCCGAGACCAGCATTGAGCAAATTTGCCAGATAGCCGATGACGAAAAGCCGCAGTTGATGGTTATCGACTCGATCCAGGTGATGCATATGGCGGACGTTCAGTCGTCGCCGGGCAGCGTCGCTCAGGTACGCGAAACCGCGGCTTATCTGACGCGTTTTGCGAAAACGCGCGATGTGGCGATCATCATGGTCGGTCATGTGACCAAAGATGGCTCGCTGGCCGGGCCGAAGGTGCTGGAGCACTGTATCGACTGTTCGGTGCTGCTGGATGGCGATGCCGATTCTCGCTTTCGTACCCTGCGCAGCCATAAAAACCGCTTTGGCGCGGTGAATGAGCTGGGGGTATTCGCGATGACCGAGCAGGGGCTACGTGAAATCAGTAACCCTTCGGCGATTTTTCTCAGCCGCGGCGATGAAGTGACTTCCGGCAGCTCGGTGATGGTGGTCTGGGAAGGCACCCGTCCTCTGCTGGTGGAGATTCAGGCGCTGGTCGATCATTCAATGATGTCTAACCCGCGTCGCGTTGCGGTGGGACTGGAGCAGAACCGTCTGGCGATTCTGCTGGCGGTACTGCACCGTCACGGCGGTCTGCAGATGGCCGATCAGGATGTCTTTGTCAACGTCGTGGGTGGAGTGAAGGTGGCGGAAACCAGCGCCGACCTGGCGCTGCTGCTGGCGATGGTTTCCAGCCTGCGCGATCGTCCGCTGCCGCACGATCTGGTGGTGTTTGGTGAAGTGGGGCTGTCCGGCGAAATCCGTCCGGTACCCAGCGGCCAGGAGCGTATCTCCGAGGCGGCGAAACATGGCTTTCGTCGCGCCATCGTCCCGGCGGCCAATGTACCGAAAAAAGCACCGGAAGGGATGCAAATCTTTGGTGTGAAAAAGCTGTCAGACGCGCTAAGCGTGTTTGACGACTTATAATTAAATACCCGCCGCCAGTCCGGCGGTAGTTGGGCTGGCGGCGTGGGGCCGTATGAATGGCTGAGTTGTCCCGGTTCATCGGATTTCGCCCGCCCGCCGTCCACAACTAACAGGGTATTTCTTCAGTTTTGCTAAAGCAGGAGGCTCTTGTGTCATCTTTCGACTATCTCAAAACCGCGATTAAGCAAAAGGGCTGTACGCTGCAACAGGTCGCGGAAGCCAGCGGAATGACCAAAGGCTATTTGAGCCAGCTGCTGAATGCCAAAATCAAAAGCCCAAGCGCGCAGAAGCTGGAAGCCTTGCACCGTTTTCTTGGTCTGGAGTTCCCGCGTCGGCAAAAGAGCGTCGGCGTGGTATTTGGTAAGTTCTATCCGCTGCACACCGGGCATATCTATCTGATTCAGCGCGCCTGTAGCCAGGTGGATGAGCTGCATATAGTCATGGGTTATGACGATACGCGCGATCGCCAGCTGTTTGAAGACAGCGCGATGTCACAGCAGCCGACGGTATCCGATCGTCTGCGTTGGCTGCTGCAAACCTTCAAATATCAGAAAAACATCCATATTCATGCGTTTAATGAAGAGGGGATGGAACCTTATCCCCACGGCTGGGACGTCTGGAGTCGCGGGATCCGTGCCTTTATGAGCGATAAAGGGATCCAGCCGAACTGGATCTACACCTCAGAAGAGGCCGATGCGCAGCAATATCTGCAGCATCTGGGGATCGAAACCGTGCTGATCGATCCGAAACGAACCTTTATGAGCATCAGCGGCGGGCAGATTCGTGAAAACCCGTTCCGTTACTGGGAGTATATTCCGACGGAAGTAAAACCGTTCTTCGTCCGTACGGTAGCCATTCTGGGCGGCGAATCGAGCGGGAAATCGACGCTGGTCAATAAGCTCGCGAATATCTTTAACACCACTAGCGCCTGGGAGTATGGTCGCGATTACGTCTTCTCGCACCTTGGCGGCGATGAGATGGCGCTGCAGTATTCCGACTATGACAAAATTGCGCTTGGCCACGCGCAGTATATTGATTTCGCAGTTAAATATGCCAATAAAGTGGCGTTTATCGACACCGATTTCGTCAGCACCCAGGCATTTTGCCTGAAGTATGAAGGGCGCGAACATCCCTTCGTTCAGGCGCTGATCGACGAGTACCGTTTTGATCTGGTGATTCTGCTGGAGAACAATACGCCATGGGTCGCCGACGGTTTACGTAGCCTCGGTAGCTCAGTGGATCGCAAGGAGTTCCAGACGCTGCTGGTGTCGTTGCTCAAAGAAAATGAGATCGATTTTGTGCATGTGAAAGAGTCGGATTACGACACGCGCTTCCTGCGCTGCGTCGATCTGGTCAAACAGCTGATGGGTGAGCCGGGTTAACCACCGTCCTGGGCGCTCTGAGCACGGAGCATAAAAAACGGGTAGCCTGAGCCACCCGTTTTTATTGTTATCCCTCAACCACCTCCTGGGGAGGTGGTATTGATTACTTCGCAATACGCTTGTACTTGATACGCTTTGGCTCCAGCGCATCGGCGCCAAGGGTGCGTTTCTTGTACTCTTCGTACTCGGTAAAGTTACCTTCGAAGAATTCGACTTTACCTTCATCCTGGTAATCCAGAATGTGGGTCGCGATACGGTCGAGGAACCAACGGTCGTGCGAGATAACCATCGCGCAGCCCGGGAACTCCAGCAGGGCGTTTTCTAACGCGCGCAGGGTTTCGATGTCCAGGTCGTTGGTCGGTTCATCGAGCAGCAGCACGTTACCGCCAACCTGCAGCAGCTTCGCGAGGTGTAGACGACCGCGCTCACCGCCGGAAAGTTCGCCCACGCGTTTACCCTGATCGACGCCTTTAAAGTTAAAGCGACCGACGTAGGCGCGGCTTGGCATTTCGGTATTGCCGATCTTCATGATATCCAGCCCACCGGAAACTTCTTCCCAGACGGTTTTGCTGTTATCCATCGCGTCGCGGAACTGATCGACGGAAGCCAGTTTCACGGTTTCACCCAGGGTGATAGAGCCGGCATCCGGCTGTTCCTGACCGGACATCATGCGGAACAGGGTCGATTTACCGGCGCCGTTAGGCCCGATAATCCCGACGATGGCCCCTTTCGGTACCGAGAAGGTCAGATCGTCAATCAGCACACGATCGCCGTAAGACTTACGCAGGTTGCTGACTTCAACAACTTTATCTCCCAGACGGGCTCCTGGCGGAATAAACAGTTCGTTGGTTTCGTTACGCTTCTGATATTCGACGTTGTTAAGCTCTTCAAAGCGTGCCAGACGGGCTTTGCCCTTCGACTGACGGCCTTTCGCGCCCTGGCGTACCCACTCCAGCTCTTTCTCGATGGATTTACGGCGTGCCGCTTCCTGAGAGGCTTCCTGCGCCAGACGCTGATCTTTCTGTTCCAGCCAAGAGGAGTAGTTACCTTCCCACGGAATTCCTTCGCCGCGGTCCAGTTCGAGGATCCAGCCTGCAACGTTGTCGAGGAAGTAACGGTCATGGGTAATCGCCACAACGGTGCCTTCGAAGTCGTGCAGGAAACGCTCCAGCCACGCCACGGATTCCGCATCCAGGTGGTTAGTCGGCTCGTCGAGCAGCAGCATGTCAGGTTTTTCCAGCAGCAGGCGGCACAGCGCCACGCGGCGGCGTTCACCACCGGAGAGGTTCGCGATTTTTGCATCCCAGTCCGGCAGACGCAGGGCGTCGGCGGCGCGCTCCAGCTGCACGTTCAGGTTGTGACCGTCGTGCGCCTGGATAATCTCTTCAAACTTACCCTGCTGCGCCGCGAGTTTATCAAAGTCGGCATCTGGCTCAGCGTATTTGGCATACACCTCATCCAGACCTTTCAGCGCGTTAACCACTTCGGCTACCGCTTCTTCTACCGATTCACGTACCGTCTGTTCCGGCTTCAGCTGCGGTTCCTGTGGCAGATAGCCAATTTTCAGGCCAGGCTGCGGGCGGGCTTCGCCTTCGATGTCGGTATCGATACCGGCCATAATACGTAACAGGGTAGATTTACCGGCGCCGTTCAGACCGAGAACGCCGATCTTCGCGCCAGGGAAGAAGCTCAGGGAGATATTTTTCAAAATATGACGTTTCGGCGGAACCACTTTGCCGACACGATGCATGGTATAAACGAATTGAGCCACGGTGGACTTCGCCTCTTTTATTTTGATGAATAGTTTTCAAAGGCGAAGTGTAGCCTTTTTCACGCGTTAAGCCCAGCGAGGCGATGGGATTCACAGAAGAGTAAAAAAATGTCCGGGACGTGGCACGTTTGGCGTTGTCTGGTTAGCATATCTATAGCGACACTGGGACATTTAAAAAGCGGCATGATGCTGCTCAGATGTAGTGAGATGTACTTTTAACAGAGGAAGAGCTTGTGGAAAAAGCCAAAACGATGGCATGGCGTCTTCTGGCGGCCAGCGTGAGTCTGCTGACGATAAGCCAGCTGGCACATGCGGATTCACTGGATGAACAGCGCAGCCGCTACGCTCAAATTAAACAGGCATGGGATAGCCGGCAGATGTCCGTTGTCGAACAGCTTATGCCTACGCTGACGACCTATCCGCTGTACCCCTATCTTCAGTACCGGCAGATAACTGACGATCTGATGAATCAGCCGGCGCTGGTGGTGAAAAACTTCATTGAAGCGAATCCGACGTTGCCGCCGGCGCGCACCCTGAAATCGCGTTTTGTTAACGAGCTGGCGCGGCGTACCGACTGGAGTGGACTGCTGGCGTTCA
>NZ_JBCNNS010000143.1:0-9398 GCF_039594335.1 Raoultella sp. | reverse complement strand
GATGCGATATTTGAGATACCAGAGACGCGAACCACCTGGATTAACTAAAAGGTACAGACCGTGAGAATCGGAAACTTTGAAGGGTTTTGCGGATGGTTTTAAATTGCGGATTTTTGAGTCGTTAAGGGACATTTGGGGGTCACTCCGTCATCGAACCAACTTGACCCCAAATCTGACCACCAAATTCTCCCGATACGGAGAGAAAACTGAAAATGCATCGGGAAGACTTTTCACGCTAACTTATTGAATCTGAATCACATAGGGATTCGCAAAGCGGCATGAAAACTAGAATTTGGCTCCTCTGACTGGACTCGAACCAGTGACATACGGATTAACAGTCCGCCGTTCTACCGACTGAACTACAGAGGAATCGTGTGAACGGGGCGCATATTAACGACGGTGCATGGCCTTGTCAAAGACAGAATCACCGGAATGTGTTTGATTGCTGACAATTTCAGCAATGGAGAGGCGGTTGCGCTATTTTCCATCAATGCGCACCGTTATGGTGCGGGCATACCTCTAATGGGGCATAGCGTAATCCGCTTACCGGGTAAATAAATCCTCCATTGCTATCAGAATCGCTTATCACGCCGCCTGTAGCGGCCTTTGCATCGATGCCAAAAAACTGGCAAGCAAATTGCAAAACCTCTGTAACTCAATTGCCAGCGTTGGTACTGGCTTTCCTTACAGGAGGCAAAATGAACTTAAGACGACTGAAGTATTTTGTAAAAATCGTCGATATCGGCAGTCTGACCCAGGCGGCTGAAGTCTTGCACATCGCACAACCGGCGCTGAGCCAGCAGGTGGCGACCCTGGAAGGCGAACTGGACCAGCAACTGCTGATTCGGACAAAACGCGGTGTGACCCCGACCGAAGCCGGGAAGATACTCTATACTCATGCGCGCACAATCCTACGCCAGTGCGAGCAGGCGCAGTTGGCGGTGAATAACGTGGGTCATACGCTCAGCGGCCAGGTCTCGATTGGCCTTGCGCCGGGGACCGCGGCGTCTGCCATTACCATGCCGTTGCTGCAGACCGTGCGCAATGAGCTGCCCGAAGTGATGGTCTATCTGCAGGAAAGTAGCGGGACAATCCTTAACGATAAACTGCTTAGCGGTCAGCTGGATATGGCCGTGCTTTACGAGCGCTCTCCGGTCGCAGGGATCATCAGCCAGCCTTTGCTGAAAGAGGATCTTTATCTGGTGGGAACCCGCGATTGCCCTGGGCAGAGCGTCGATCTGGCCGCGGTGGCGGAGATGAATTTGTTCCTGCCGCGTGATTACAGCGCAGTCCGTGCGCGAGTGACGGAAGCATTCACGCTGCGTCGTTTGTCGGCGAAGATTATCGGCGAAATCGAATCTATTACGACGCTAACTGCGGCGATCGCCAGCGGCATGGGCGTCACCGTGCTGCCAGAGTCCGCCGCGCGATCGCTGTGCGGGGCAGCTAACGGCTGGATGGCGCGGATCAGTACGCCTTCGATGAGCCTGTCCTTATCTCTGAACATGTCGGCGAAAGGCAGCCTGTCGCCGCAAGCGCAGGCGGTGAAAGAGATTTTACTTTCGCTGGTGAGTCGTCCTTCGCTGGAAAATCGTGAATTGTTGTTGGTAAGTTAATCTATATTCCCGAAAAGAATAAGTTGCTGGTTTTTATTATTTGTTAGTAAGGACAACAGACTTTAACAATAGAGCATATGTTATGTCTGATAGCCCGGAGGAAAGGGTGAATTTCCAGCAACTAAAAATTATTCGTGAGGCTGCCCGTCAGGATTACAACCTGACGGAAGTCGCAAATATGCTTTATACCTCGCAATCGGGTGTGAGCCGTCATATTCGAGAACTGGAAGAAGAACTGGGGATCGAGATCTTCATCCGACGCGGTAAACGCCTGCTGGGGATGACGGAGCCCGGAAAAGCGCTCTTATCCATTGCGGAACGTATTCTGAATGAAGCCAGTAATGTCCGCCGTCTTGCCGACTTATTCACCAACGATGCATCCGGTGTACTCACGATTGCGACAACCCATACCCAGGCGCGCTATAGCCTGCCGCCGGTGATTAAAGCTTTTCGTGAGCTCTTTTCCGATGTGCGACTGGAACTGATTCAGGGAACCCCTCAGGAGATTGAAGCGCTGTTGCATAACGGTGGCGCAGATATCGGTATCGCCAGTGAACGCCTGAGTAACGATCCGACGCTGGTGGCCTTTCCTTGGTTCCGCTGGTATCACAGCCTGCTGGTGCCGAAAGACCACCCGCTGGTGCAAGCGACCCCGTTAACTCTGGAAGCTATTTCTCGCTGGCCATTGATCACCTATCGACAGGGCATCACCGGGCGCTCGCGTATTGATGAAGCCTTTAATCGTAAAGGGTTGATGCCGGATATTGTCCTTAGCGCACAGGACTCCGATGTCATTAAAACCTATGTTGAGCTGGGGCTTGGCGTCGGGCTGGTGGCGGAACAATCGGGCGATGCCCGGGAGTCAGACACTTTTACCCGCCTGGAAACCCGGCACCTTTTCGATGCGAATACCGTCTGGTTAGGGCTAAAGCGCGGGCAGTTGCAACGCAATTATGTCTGGCGGTTTATCGAGCTGTGCAATGCCGGGCTGTCGCTGGATGAGATTAAACGCCAGGCAATGGAGCCGGAAGAAGTGGCGATTGATTATCAGATTTGAAGCATTATCGCGGTGGCGGATAAAGGAACAGTGGTCCGCTGCCACGAGGTGGTGAGAAAAACGCTATAATGCACTCACGATTGTCGCGACTGAGGAAGGGAAATAAATGGTGCAGCGTGTGCAATGGTTTTGCTCTCTTTTCTTTATTCTCTCAAGCCAGAGTGCGCTGGCCGTCAGTTATCCGCTGCCACCGGAAGGAAGCCGCCTCGTGGGAAGCCCGCAGCTGATTACCGTACCGCACAACAATACTCAACCGCTGGAGGCCTTTGCGGCGCAATATGGGCAGGGGCTGAGCAATATGCTGGAAGCGAATCCTGGCGTTGATGTCTTTCTACCGAGGTCTGGTACGACGCTTGTGATCCCCCAGCAGCTGATTTTGCCTGCCACGGTTCGCGAAGGCATTGTGGTCAATGTTGCGGAAATGCGCCTCTATTACTATCCGCCGGAAGGCAATACCGTTGAAGTTTTGCCGATAGGCATCGGCCAGGCAGGGCGTGAAACGCCGCGCAATTGGGTCACGACCGTCGAACGCAAGCAGGAAGCGCCGACCTGGACGCCAACGGCCAATACGCGGCGTGAATATGCCCGCAGAGGCGAGAGTCTGCCAGCGTTCGTTCCGGCCGGGCCGGATAATCCGATGGGACTGTACGCGATTTATATCGGCAGGTTGTACGCTATTCATGGCACCAATGCCAATTTTGGTATCGGGCTGCGCGTCAGTCAGGGCTGCATTCGCCTGCGGAATGACGATATCAAATATCTGTTCGACAATGTCCCGGTTGGTACTCGCGTGCAGATTATCGATCAGCCGGTGAAGTTTACCGAAGAGCTGGACGGCAGCCGTTGGATTGAGGTGCATGAGCCTCTGTCGCGTAACCGCGCAGAATACGAATCAGACAGAAAAGTCCCGTTACCCATGAGCACAGGCATACAGACGTTTGTAAAGGAAGGGGGCGTCAATACGATTCGGGCGGAACAGGCCCTTGAACGACGCTCCGGAATGCCGGTCAATATCAGCGAGGCCGGGACGTAAAGTGATATCGGGAGCGAGCGTAGCGCGGCTGTAACCCATTGAGGCGAGATCAATAGCAGAAAAGCAAAAAGCCCACTTAAGTTTCCTTAAGTGGGCTTTTTAAATATGGCTCCTCAGGCTGGGTGCGCCTCGAAAATCTGTAGCAAAACTCATTGCCGAAAAATAAGACAAAACCCTTTCTTCATCTTCAGACCCTTTCAAATCAGGGAATACTCTTATTTCGACGGTATGAATCATGACGGCAGATACCTTATCCCCTGATTTTTTGGGGAATGAGGGGGACAGATATCCCGACAGGTGCAATTTGAGTGGGGATTGTATCGGCAGAACAAGTCATCCTGATAGCCTCCACGCCCGAACCCTCTACAAAAAAATGCACTGCCTATTATGAGCAAACTCCTTGGGATCCACTGCGGAGGTAATGAAACTGCCGTTCGTAGTTGCTTATTCCATGCCTGTCAGAAACGACAGCATCCGTAATCAGACTCGCTTTTGCCCACATTAACGTCAGGATGAAATTTATCTTCCGGTAAGTTGTATATATGTTGCATTTGCAACATATGCGTAACTAGGTATGTTGCAAACGCAGCAGGGAAGTTCCTTTCTTTTTTTTATAATATTTTGATTTTAAAAAAATTATCTCGCCGTCTGTTTTGGCATGCATTCTGCTAACACCGTTATAACCAACGATTATCTTTTTATTTTTATAAAGCAAAAAACGTTATATAGAAAGATGATAATTCGCGGCTACAGCAACTCGCCTGCAACGTGTTGTAAGGCGGAAAGACAAATTCATCAATGACGGGAGTGCCCTATGTCCATTTCAGAGCCAGGTAATCATCCGCTGCAGTTCGCCTATTGGGTGCCGAACGTGTCGGGTGGGTTAGTGATCAGTAATATCCCGCAGCGTACCAGTTGGGATATCGACTACAACCGTAAGCTGGCGCAAATTGCCGAACGTGCCGGTTTTGACTATGCGCTTACGCAGATCCGTTTTACGGCAGGCTATGGTGCCGACAACCAGCATGAGTCGGTCTCTTTTTCGCAGGCGCTACTGGCATCAACTGAAAAGCTGAAAGTGATCGCCGCTTTGCTTCCCGGCCCCTGGAACCCCACACTGGCGGCAAAACAAATTGCCACTATCAGTCATCTGTACGGCCCGCGCATCGCGGTCAATATCGTCAGCGGCTGGTTCCGTGGAGAGTTTAAAGCCATCGGCGAACCCTGGCTCGACCACGAAGAGCGCTACCTGCGTTCAGAAGAGTTCATCCGTTGCCTGCAGGGCATCTGGCGTGAAGACAGCTTTACCTTTGCTGGCGATTTCTATCGCTTTCGTGATTATTCCCTCAAGCCCAAACCGTTGGCGCCGCTGCCGGAAATTTTCCAGGGTGGCAGTTCGCGTGCCGCGCGAGATATGGCTGCGCGCGTTTCCGACTGGTATTTCACCAACGGCAACACGCCTGAAGGCATCAAAGCCCAGGTGGATGACATCCAGCGTAAGGCGGCACAAAACCAGCATCAGGTGAAGATCGGGGTTAATGGTTTCGTTATTGCGCGTGAAAGCGAAAAAGAGGCGCAGGCGGTGCTGCGGGAAATCATTGATAACGCCAATCCGGACGCGGTGAAAGGGTTCCAGCACGAAGTGAAAAACGCTGGCAGCGCATCGCCGGAGGGCGAGGGCATCTGGGCCAAATCCACCTTTGAAGATTTGGTGCAATACAACGACGGCTTTAAAACCAACCTGATTGGCACGCCGCAGCAGATCGCAGAGCGCATCATTGCGCTCAAACAGTCAGGCGTCAATCTGCTGCTGCTGGCTTTCCTGCATTTCCAGGAGGAAGTCGAGTTCTTCGGAAGGGAAGTGATGCCTCTGGTGCGTGAGCTGGAAAAGCAATCTCAGCCCGCCATTGCCTCGGTTAACTGACGCTCATCCCCACCGGCCTGGAGATCATTATGACGTTATCAGAAACATCGCCTTCCTCGCTGACGGCATTCCAGCAGGCGTTGACGGCGGAGCGCGATGCAGAACCGATTGACGCCGTTCATCGCGGCGTGTCGCTGGCGCTTTCCGGTATTTCCCTCTCCTTTGGCGGCGTCAGCGCGTTAACCGATGTTTCGCTGCAGGCCGGCCCATCGCAACTGCTGGCGATCATCGGCCCGAATGGCGCCGGTAAAAGCTCGCTGCTGAATGTTATTTCCGGGCTGTATCGGCCGGATAAAGGGGAAATTGTGCTTGATGGCCAGCGCTATCGGGCCATGAGCGCGCAAAAGTTGGCCAGCGCGGGCATTGCGCGCACGTTCCAGAACCTGGCGTTGTTCCATGGGTTGTCGGTGCGGGATAACGTGCTGCAAGGCCTGGCGCACCGGCGGCAAACTTCGCTGTTCAGTGAGGTGTTCGGTTTGCCGCGCGCGCGGCGCGAGACGGCCAGCCACCGGCAACAGGCTGATGCGGTAATCGATTTTTTTGGCCTGAAACAGGTTGCCGATAACCCGATAGGCAGCTTGTCTTACGGCCTGCAAAAGCGCGCAGAACTGGCGCGCGCGCTGGTGGCCCGGCCGCGCCTGCTGTTGCTGGACGAGCCGATGGCGGGCATGACGCTGGCCGATAAGCAGCGGCTTAGTGGACTGATCGGCGATATTCGCGCGCATTTCGGCACCACGATCCTGCTGATTGAACATGATATCGGCGTCGTAATGAACCTGTCTGATCGCATCGTGGTGCTGGAGTATGGGCGCAATATTGCGACGGGCACGCCAGAGGTTATCCGCCAGGATCCGGCGGTGATCGCCGCTTACCTGGGCGCCGCCCCCGGGGCTGCGCCTTCTGCGGAGGCGGTGCGATGAATATCGACTGGTTGTTTTTAATCGAAGTACTCGTCGGCGGGCTGTTATCCGGCGTGATGTATTCGCTGGTGGCGTTGGGATTTGTGCTGGTTTACAAAAGCTCGGGGATATTCAACTTCGCCCAAGGATCGATGCTGTTGTTTGCCGCGTTAACCTTCGTTTGTCTGGTCGAGCGCGGCTGGTCGGTCTGGGCGGTGTTGCCGATCACGCTGGTGATCATCTCGCTGCTGGGCATGCTGATCGAATTTTCGGTGCTGCGTCCGCTGGTGAATCAGCCGCCGATTATTTTGTTCGTCGCCACGCTTGGCGTCTCCTACATCATCGAAGGTGCGGCGCAACTGCTGTGGGGCACCCAGGTGCACGCCTTGAACCTCGGCATCGACGACACACCGTTTGAGGTGGGCGGGGTGCTGATCAGCCAGTTTGATCTGTTCGCCGCCGGCGTGGCGGGGCTGCTGGTACTGTTGCTGAGCTTGTTCTTTCGCTATACGCACACCGGGCTGGCGTTTCGCGCGGTGGCCGATGACACCTTCGCCGGGCTGGCGGTGGGCCTGAACATTGGCCGCCTGTGGGCGGTGGTATGGGCGGCGGCAGGCGTGGTGGCGCTCGTGGCGGGCCTGTTGTGGGGAGCACGGCTCGGAGTGCAGTTTTCGCTCTCCCTGGTGGTGCTTAAAGCATTGCCGGTGTTGGTGCTTGGCGGCTTTGATTCGATCGCCGGTGTGATTGTCGCTGGCCTGCTGGTCGGTGCCATCGAGAAGCTCGGCTCGGTCTATCTCGGCCCATTACTCGGCGGCGGCATTGATAGCTGGATTGCCTATCTCGTCGCGCTGTTATTCCTGTTGATCCGCCCGACAGGGCTGTTCGGCTCCCACCGTTTGTCAAGGTTGTGAACATGTCAATATTATCCCTCACTCTCCGCCGCTATCCATTGCGGAGCCTGCCCCTTGGGCTGGTTGCCCTGCTAGGCGTGGCGTTTGTTCTGTTACCGTGGATTGGCGACGAATACCTTTTCGATGCGGTACTGACGCCATTTCTGACGCTGTCGCTGGCGGCATTGGGGTTAAATGTGCTGGCGGGCTACACCGGGCAGATATCGCTTGGCAGCGCCGCTTTTATGGCGGTGGGGGCCTATGCCGCGCTGAATCTTATCAGTCGGCTGCCTGTTCTGCCGTTGCCGATCGTACTGCTGCTGGCGGGGGTCATCAGTGCGCTGCTGGGGCTGGTTTTCGGCTTGCCCAGCCTGCGGCTCAGCAGCTTTTATCTGGCGATTTCCACATTGGCGACCCAGTTTTTCGTCCAGTGGGTGTTGAATAATTTCGGTTGGTTTTCCCTTAACAGCGCCTCAGGTGTGGTGTCGGTGGCGCCGCTGCAGCTTGGGGCGTGGGCCATCGACAGTTCGGCGCGGCGCTATCTGTTTACCCTGACGGTGGTCAGTTTGCTGACCTGGCTGGTGGTGCGGCTGACGAATTCGTCCACCTGCCGGAATTTTATCTCCGTCCGCGATAATCCGCTGGCGGCGCGAGTCATCGGCGTGCCGATCCTGCGCACCAGGATGATCGCCTTTGGTCTGTCCTCTTTCATCATCGGGATCGCCGGCGTGCTGTGGTCGTTCACCTATCTTCGTAACATCGAGCCGGCAGGTTTTAATCTGGAGCGGTCGTTCCAACTGCTGTTCATCATCATTATAGGTGGGTTGGGTACCGTGCGCGGGGCGTTTCTCGGCGCGGCGCTGCTGACGCTATTTCCGCTGCTGCTCGCGCGCGGCAGCGAAGGGGGGTTCGGGCAACAGATCGATTCCGGCGTGCTGGAGCTGGTGCAGAACATCATTACCGGCGTGCTGCTGATTGGCTTTCTGATCGCCGAGCCTAAAGGGTTGGCGGCATTAACGCAGCGCCTGGCCGCCCACTTCAAATTTGGGAGAAAACGCCATGTCTGACGGCATCCCCTTGCTTAGTGTTACTCACCTTAGCGCTCGTTATCAGCGGCACATTATTGCACTGGAAGATGTTTCCCTCACCGTGGGGGAGGGGGAGATTGTCGCCCTGCTTGGGCGTAACGGCGCCGGTAAGTCGACGGCTCTGCAGGCGATTTCGCACCTGTTGCCGGCGCGCCGTGGCGAAGTGAGCGCCGGCCGGGTGCTGTGGGCCGGCCAGGACATCACTGCCGAAGCGCCGCACAAGCTGGTGCGCCGCGGGATAGTGCCGGTGCTTGAAGGGCGACACTGTTTTGTTTCCTTAACGCTGGAAGAGAACCTGATCACCGGGGCGCTGGCGCGTTCGGCGTCCCGGTGGCAGATCCGCCAGGGGCTGGAGGAGGTTTATCAGATTTTCCCGCGTCTGAAAGATAAACGCCATCTGCCGGCTGGTCTGGCTTCCGGCGGCGAACAGCAGATGGCGGCGATTGGCCGGGCACTGATGGCCAAACCCAGACTGTTATTGCTTGATGAGCCTTCTATGGGCCTCGCGCCAAGGATTGTCGAGGAGATTTTTACCGTATTGAGCCAGCTTAATCAGCGGCAAAAGCTGTCGATTCTGGTGGCGGAACAGAATTCCACCGTCGCATTACGCCATGCCCATCGGGCTTACGTATTGGACAGTGGCAGCGTGGCGCTTTCCGGCAATGCGCAGGAACTGAGCCAGCAGGAAGATGTGCAGAGAATTTATCTCGGCTTTGCGGCATGACCTTTATTACAGGAGAGTACGACATGAGCACGATTCAAACCCAAGACGCCGTTTCCGTTTCTCAAACAGCGGAAGACAGTGCTCCACACGGTATTCCGGGCTATCCAAAGCAGGCGGCACCGGCCCATATTATTAAAAGTGATGAAGAAGCGATTCGCGTTGCACAG
>NZ_JBCNNS010000142.1:0-9859 GCF_039594335.1 Raoultella sp. | reverse complement strand
CGGCTCAGTTGCAGATTCGTCTGTTCAAGGTGGTTGCTGTAGAGGTGAGTATCCCCACCGGTCCAGACAAAATCACCGACTTCCAGATCGCACTGCTGGGCGACCATGTGCACCAACAGCGCATAGCTGGCGATGTTAAACGGCAGGCCGAGGAACACATCGCAGGAGCGCTGATAGAGCTGACAGGAGAGTTTACCGTCCGCAACGTAGAACTGGAAAAACGCATGGCACGGCGCCAGCGCCATTTTATCCAGCTCGCCCACATTCCAGGCAGAAACGATGATCCGACGTGAATCCGGGTCGTTTTTCAGCTGTTCCATCACGGTACTGATCTGGTCAATGTAGCGACCGTCCGGCGCAGGCCAGGAACGCCACTGTTTACCATAGACCGGCCCCAGATCGCCCTTCTCATCTGCCCATTCGTCCCAGATAGTGACGTTATTTTCATGCAGATACGCGACGTTGGTGTCACCCTGGAGGAACCACAGCAGTTCATGGATGATGGAGCGTAAATGACAGCGCTTGGTCGTCACCAGCGGGAAGCCTTCCTGCAGGTTAAAACGCATCTGATGGCCGAAAATGGAGATCGTGCCGGTGCCGGTGCGGTCATTTTTTTGCGTGCCCTCGGCGAGCACTTTCTGCATCAAATCAAGATACTGTTTCATGGTTCCTCAAGAAGTTTGTTGCTGCGGACGACGGCGGTACGCCCAGACCATCATAATGATACCCGCAAGCACCATTGGGATCGAAAGAATCTGCCCCATGCTGATGTACTGTACCCATTCGCCGGTGAACTGCTGGTCTGGCTGGCGGAAGAATTCCACGATAATGCGGAACAGACCGTAGCCAATCAGGAACAAACCCGAGACCGAGCCGGTCGGGCGCGGTTTCCGGATAAACAGGTTCAGAATCAGGAACAGGACGATCCCTTCCAGCGCCAGCTCGTACAGTTGCGAAGCATGACGCGGCAGTGCACCATAGGTATCAAACAGCGATTGCCATTGCGGATGAGACGGCAGCAGCGCCATATCTTCCGCGCGCGAACCGGGGAAAATCATGGAATAGTGGAAGCTCGGATCGACCCGTCCCCACAGCTCACCGTTGATAAAGTTGCCCAGACGCCCCGCCCCCAGGCCAAAGGGGATCAGCGGTGCGATAAAATCGGAAACCTGGAAGAAAGTGCGTTTGGTGCGTCTGGCAAAGATGATCATTACGAGGATGACACCAATCAGACCACCGTGGAACGACATACCGCCGTCCCAGACGCGGAACAGATACAGCGGATCCTGCAGGAAAACCGGCAGATTATAGAACAGGACGTAGCCGATACGGCCACCGAGGAAAACGCCAAGGAACCCGGCATATAGCAGGTTTTCGACTTCGTTTTTGGTCCAGCCACTACCCGGACGGTTGGCCCGACGGGTGGCTAACCACATCGCAAAAACAAACCCGACCAGATACATCATCCCGTACCAGTGGAGGGAGACCGGCCCAACGGAAAATATTACCGGATCAAAATCCGGAAAATGCAGGTAGCCACTATTCATCTGTCACCATAAAGACTTGTTATTCCGCCGAAAGTGGACAGCGGTAATCATACACGCCCGACCAATACGGGTGCTCCAAGGGGGCGAATAATAGCATAAGGTTAATTCGCTGGCCGCGCCGTTGTTGTAAAAGATATGTATATGAATGCTAACAGCACACGGGCGTTTTACCGGAAGCGGTGCCGCCCGCCCGGGCGAGCTGACTGAGCCATTATTTTGCCGGGTGGCGCTACGCTTACCCGGCATACCGCTTCCTGACAGCTAGCGGCCGCCGCGGATCAAGCCGCCCAGGCCGCGTCGCTCCATGAAAGCCGCCACCTGATGACGAACCTCTGTGGCCATCTGCGCTTCAAGACTCCGGCGCGACAGCTCCTGAGCTTCAGCAATATCGATACGCCGCAACAGGTATTTGACCCTTGCCACCGAACGGCCGTTCATGGACAGATGGCGATAGCCAAGACCAATCAGGATCGTCACGCACATCGGATCGCCCGCCATTTCGCCGCACAGCCGCAGGTCGATGCCGAAGCGTTCAGCGTCATACGCAATCATCGCCAGCGCCCGCAGCACGGCGGGATGCAGGCTGTCATACATACTGGCAACCCGGGTATTGTTGCGATCGACGGCGAGGATATACTGAGTCAGGTCATTCGTCCCAACCGAGATAAAATCCACACGGCTGGCGAGATTCGGCAGCATAAAGACCATCGAAGGCACTTCCAGCATCACGCCAAGACGCGGGCGAGGAATAGCGTAGCCAATCATCTCTTCGACTTCACGGCTGGCGCGATCGATCAGGCGGCGCGCCTCATCCACCTCATCAAGACTGGTCACCATCGGCAGTAAAATACTCAGGTTGCCGGTGGCGGCATTGGCACGCAACATGGCGCGCACCTGGATAAGAAAAATTTCCGGCTGATCGAGGGTAATACGGATCCCACGCCAGCCGAGGCACGGATTCTCTTCGCTGATCGGCATATACGGCAGCTGTTTATCGGCACCGATATCCAGCGTACGTAGGGTCACGGGCTTTTCATTAAACATCTGCAGCATGCCCTGATACTGGGCGACCTGCTCCTCTTCCGACGGGAAACCGCTTTGCAGCATAAACGGGATTTCCGTCCGATACAGACCGATGCCGTCGATAAAGTTGCCGAGCTTTTCTTCATGTTCCAGGCTCAGACCCGCGTTCAGCATGACCTTCACCCGCTCGCCACTTTTCAGCTCGGAAGTGTGTTCCAGATCGCCTTCCGCCAGCCGGCTGAGTTCATTCTCTTCGCTGACCAGACGCTGATATTCTTGCAGCAGCGCCGGTTCCGGGTCGACCAACAGCTCGCCGCGGTAGCCATCCACCACCAACATGTGACCGTGGAGCAATGAAGGCTGGATATCAGCCCCCATAACCGTCGGGATCCCCAGCGCCCGCACCATAATGGCGGCGTGGGAGTTCGCTGCGCCATCGCGGACGACGACGCCCGCCAGCCTGTCCTGCGGAACTTCCGCCAGCGTAGTGGCCGACAGCTCGTCTGCGACCAGCACAATACGCGCCGGCCAGGTATTGGAACCCTGAATCGTATCATCGAGATGGAAAAGCAGGCGCTGACCCAGCGTACGCAAATCGCCAGCCCGTTCTTTCAGATACCCGTCGCTCAAGGCGGCAAACTGTTCGGCGAACTTCTCGATGATCTTTTTCACCGCCCATTCTGCCACCGCGCCTTTGTCGACTTCCGCAAAAAGCTCACGACGCAGACGCGCGTCGGAGAGCAGGTGCGAATAGAGATCGAAGATCGCCGACGTCTCTTTTTGCGCCCCGGCTGCATAGCGCTTGCTGTAACGACGAAACTCATTTGCCGCCTCTTCCAGCGCGCCGGTCAGGCGTTCGCGCTCGGAAGCCGTATCCAGCGTCGAGGCTTCGTACACCTGCTCCATAAGCGGCAGACTGATGTCCATCCAGCCTTCGGCAATAGCCACCCCGGAGGAGGCAGGCAGCGCGCGAATGCGCGTCTGTCGATACTGACCAAACAGCGCAGTCAGCTGAGACTGGGAAAGAATGGCGGCCATTTGCGTCGCCAGAGTGACGAGAAACGACTCTTCGCTTTCATCAAACTGACGCAGCTCACGCTGCTGCACCACCAGCACCCCCAGCAACTGACGCCGCTGGATAATCGGCACGCCAAGAAATGCGCGGAAGCGATCCTCTTTAACGGCCGGAATATATTTAAAGCTAGGGTGTTTTTGCGCATCAGCAAGGTTGATAGGCTCTGCAAGGCGCCCAACCAGGCCAACGAGGCCTTCGTCAAAGGCGAGCGCAACGGTGCGCCCGCGAGGTTTTTTCAGCCCGCGAGTTGCCATAAGGTAGTAACATCGTCGGTCGTGATCGGCCAGGTAAACCGAACAAACTTCCGTTTCCATCGCGGTGCAGATATCGGTGACCAGGATATCCAGCGCCTCGTTTAAACGCGGCGCACTCGCGACCTTCTCGACGATTTCTCGTAACCGAGTGAGCATAATATGCGTGGCTTAACCTCTTTTACGTCGATACGCAGGCGCGCTTTGCGGTTTAGGTGCACTTTCCGCCAGCGACATGGTCACGCTGGCAAACTCTTTCATCACCCGGCGGTACACGTCGCGCTTAAACGACACCACCTGACGAACCGGGTACCAGTAACTGACCCAGCGCCACCCATCAAACTCAGGTGTACTACTGGTTTGCATATTGATTTCCGCATCGCTGCCGATCAACTGCAGGAGAAACCACTTCTGTTTCTGGCCGATACAAACCGGCTTTGTGTCCCAACGCACCAAACGTTTAGGCAATTTGTAACGCAGCCAGTTACGGGTTGAGGCCAGGATTCGCACATCTTTACGACTTAATCCCACCTCTTCGAACAATTCCCGATACATTGCCTGCTCGGCTGATTCCCCTGGATTAATGCCCCCTTGCGGGAACTGCCATGAGTGCTGACCATAGCGCCTGGCCCACATCACCTGGCCCTGGCGATTACAGATTACAATACCGACATTTGGGCGGTAGCCATCGTCATCAATCACCGGACTACCTCAAAATAATCTTCAATGTGAATGATTGTTTCACACTCGCTGTAAACGGTAAACCACTCTGTTGCCACTGTGCGGCCGAATAACATTTGAATAACTCACAGTAATCAGCAGAGTTATAAACAACGAAAGCGATCGCGCCCCCATTTTATTCACTTTTTCTGTGGATAGAGTTGTGAAGAAGTATGGAATTACCCAGGGAAAACCCGGAGTAGTCCGAAGCGCTTACGAATAGCACCATTTAATAATGGCATTACATTCATTATGTTAGCATATCTACCTTTCAATAATTACAGTCAAATGTGATGATCATCACATATGTGATCCTGTCGCTGATGAAAGATCGAACAATGTTGATTTTATCCACAGATTATCCGAGTCCGCCAGGCACATTTTGTCTAAAAATTCGATTTTCGTCGCACGTCAAGGCTGTAAATGGAAACAGTAGTGCCACTTTTCCCCAGTTATCCCATTTTTCTGTGGATAACATGGTGTAAGATCCTGTTCATTGCCAGTGACCAGTTCTGGAAAACCCGGTTTCACTCTTTTCACAACGACAAAAAAATGAAAAAAAACCCATATGAATCATCATATTGTTATAGTTACCCAGAAAAAGGTAAACTCTATCCACAACGCGCTGAATTAGCGTTCACTTTTTAACCAGAGGTTTTACCGTATGCCCGCCATCGCGCCGCTAACATCCCCACCGCAAACCCAGCAGCAGCTCCTGACCCAGGCGCAGGGGCTGGCGGGCTACTCGCTGGGCGAACTGGCGGCGCTGGCGGGGATTCCCATTCCACGCGATTTAAAACGTGATAAAGGATGGATTGGCATTTTGCTGGAGATTTGGCTGGGCGCCAGCGCCGGAAGTAAACCCGAGCAGGATTTCGCCGCGCTGGGCGTCGAGCTGAAGACCATTCCTGTCGACAGCCAGGGTCGGCCGCTGGAAACCACCTTTGTCTGCGTCGCCCCGCTTACCGGTAACAGCGGCGTGACCTGGGAGAGTAGTCACGTGCGCCATAAGCTCAAACGCGTCCTGTGGGTACCGGTGGAAGGGGATCGTGCCATTCCGCTGGCGGAACGCCGCGTCGGCGCCCCGCTGTTGTGGAGCCCCAATGAAGAAGAAGATCGCCAACTGCGAATGGACTGGGAAGAGCTGATGGATCTGATCGTGCTGGGTGAGGTGGAACGCATCACCGCCCGCCATGGCGAAGTGCTACAGCTGCGCCCGAAAGCCGCCAACAGCAAAGCGTTAACCGAGGCTATTGGCGTCCACGGTGAGCCGATTCTCACGCTGCCGCGCGGCTTCTACCTGAAGAAGAATTTCACCGCCGCCCTGTTGGCCCGTCATTTTCTCCTTAGCCACGATTAATTTTTTGTTCTGCCTGGCAGGTTGCATATAATTGCGACTTTCTTTTTTGCAGGACTTTGAACAATGTTATTTGCATGGATAACCGATCCCAACGCCTGGCTGGCGCTCGGTACGCTGACGCTGCTGGAGATCGTACTGGGGATCGATAATATTATTTTTCTCTCTCTGGTTGTTGCCAAACTTCCCACCGCCCAACGTGCTCACGCAAGACGTATCGGGTTGATGGGCGCGATGCTGATGCGTCTGGGGCTGCTGGCCTCTATCGCCTGGGTTGTTAAGCTCACCCATCCGCTGTTTACCGTTTTCGACCACGCGATCTCGTTTCGCGATTTGATCTTACTGCTCGGCGGTCTGTTCCTGATCTGGAAGGCGAGTAAAGAGATCCATGAGTCGATCGAGGGCGAAGAGGAAGGGCTGAAAACCAACGTCCATTCCTTTATGGGCGCCATCGTGCAGATCATGGTACTGGATATCATTTTCAGCCTCGACTCGGTGATTACTGCAGTTGGGCTGTCGGATCATCTGTTCATCATGATGGCAGCGGTGGTCATTGCCGTCGGCGTAATGATGTTCGCCGCCCGACCGATTGGCGACTTTGTTGACCGTCATCCGTCGGTGAAAATGCTGGCTCTGTCGTTTCTGATTCTTGTCGGCTTTACCCTGATGCTGGAAAGTTTCCAGATACATATTCCGAAAGGCTACATCTACTTCGCGATGTTCTTTTCGATTGCCGTCGAAAGTCTTAACCTGTTGCGTAATAAAAAAAATCCACTGTAACCCACAAAAATGCAGCCCAAACCTGGGCTGCAAACTTTTTTAAGACTTTACTGCTTTTTATGTCTCATAAATCAGGCTATTAATACCTTGGTATGAGGTGCGACCATTCAAGAGGTAATGACGATGAAAAAATGGGCAGTATTGATTTCAGCCGTGGGACTGGCGTTCTCGGTTTCCGGTTGCAGCAGCGATTATGTGATGGCGACAAAAGACGGACGCATGATCCTGACCGATGGTAAGCCAGCCGTTGACGATGATACCGGCCTCATCAGCTACGAAGATCAGCAGGGCAATAAAATGCAGATCAACCGCGATGATGTTTCGCAGATTATTAAACGTTAAGACTTTTCGTCGGTCAGTCGCCTGCCAGCACTCGCCTGGCGAGGCCCCCTCCCCCGACAGCGAACCCTCTTAATAATGAGTCGGGCCCTTCTGAACTCTCCACAGCATCGCGTCTTTGGAATCTGAAACCCCGGCTTTTTTGATTTTTTACTTCCTCTTTTTCTCCCCCTCTGCCATTTTGATACTCCTTTGTCGGGGAACTCCTGACCTTGTTAATAAAAAAGGAAGCCGGCTATGCAGTATCACCGTATCCCACACAGTTCTCTTGAAATCAGCACGCTCGGGCTGGGCACTATGACTTTTGGTGAGCAGAATAGCGAGGCCGACGCGCACCAACAGCTCGACTATGCTGTCAGCCAGGATATTAACCTGATTGATGTCGCTGAAATGTATCCCGTCCCCCCGCGCCCGGAGACCCAGGGGCTGACAGAAACCTACGTCGGCAACTGGCTGGCGAAACGCGGCAATCGCGAAAAGCTGATTATCGCCTCTAAAGTCAGCGGCCCCGCGCGTAACAACGACAGCAGCATTCGTCCAAACCATGCGCTTGATCGTAAAAACATCCGTGACGCGCTGCACGACAGCCTGAAGCGCCTGCAAACCGATTATCTCGACCTCTACCAGGTTCACTGGCCGCAGCGCCCGACCAACTGCTTCGGCAAACTGGGCTATAGCTGGACCGACACCACGCCGGTCGTCACTCTGCTGGATACCCTGGAAGCGCTCACCGAATTCCAGCGCGCCGGTAAAATCCGCTATATCGGCGTCTCCAACGAAACGGCCTTTGGCGTCATGCGTTATCTGCACCTGGCGGATAAACACGACCTGCCGCGTATCGTCACCATCCAGAATCCCTACAGCCTGCTGAACCGCAGCTACGAAGTGGGCCTGGCGGAAGTCAGCCAGTATGAAGGCGTTGAGCTGCTGGCCTACTCCTGCCTGGCATTTGGCACCCTGACCGGCAAATATCTTAACGGCGCAAAACCGGCCGGCGCGCGTAATACGCTCTTCAGTCGCTTCACGCGCTATAGCAGCGAACAGTCGCAGAAAGCGGTAGCGGCCTATGTCGATATCGCCAGACGTCATAACCTCGACCCGGCGCAGATGGCGCTGGCCTTTGTCCGTCGTCAGCCGTTCGTCGCCAGTACCTTGCTGGGCGCCACCACGCTGGAGCAGCTTAAAACCAACGTTGAGAGTCTGCATCTTGAGCTGAGTGAAGCGGTATTAGCGGAAATTGAAGCGGTGCACCAGGTTTATACCTACCCGGCGCCGTAAGACCGTAAAGCCCCGGATGGCGGCTAACGCCTTATCCGGGCTACAACCTGATCCGGGCGACAAAACCACCGTATGCAGAGTACGGTAGCCCGGCTAAGCACAGCGCGAGCCGGGGCATTATTTGCGCGGTCCCCAGATCCACAGCGCGGCAATCGCCAGCGCAAACACCGCGCCAAAGCCAATCCCGACGCCAACCACCGGAATACCGATACTCACCGCCAGCGAATAGAGCCCCAGCATCAGCAGCATGGCCACGTTTTCACCAAGATTCTGTACCGCAATCGCGTTACCTGCGCCAACGGTATGCTTACCGCGTTCCTGCAGCAGCGCATTGAGCGGCACAATAAAGAAGCCGCCAAAAATACCGAGCAGCAACAGCAGACCAAATGCCGGTAAGAGTGCATGCTGCACGGTGAAAAAGATCACCGCGACACCGATTAAAATCCCGGCAGGCATGCAACGAGAGACGGTTTGTAAGGTGACCCACTTCGCGGCAGCCCCGGCGCCCAGCACAATCCCCACTGCCACCATCGCATTGAGATAGGTCGGCATGGCGTTGCTGGTGATGCCAAGCGCCGCCGGTACCCACAGCACCAGCAGGAAGCGCAGCGTCACGCCAGCGCCCCAGAACAGGCTGGTTCCCATCAGGGAGAAACGCGTTTCGCCATTACGCCACAGCGTGCGACAGGCGCTAAAGAAACTGTGGGTCATCGGCGTAAAATGCCACGACTGACCGGGACGCGCCGCCGGCAGCTTCGGGATCCACAGGTTGGCGATCACCGCCCCACCGTACACCAGCGCGCAGATGGCCAGCGCGGCCAGCACGTGCCAGTCGGCCAGAATACCGCCGGCCATCGATCCCAGCAAAATCGCCGCAATGGTCGACGACTCCATCAAACCGTTAGCTTTCACTAACTTATCCCCGGTGGTCAGCTCGCCAAGGATGCCGTATTTGGCCGGTGAATAGGCCGCCGCGCCGATCCCCACCAGGGTATAGCCGATAAACGGGTTCAGGCCAAAACAGATGCAGCCTGCGCCAACCAGCTTCATGCCATTGGCGACCATCATCACTCGCCCTTTGGCAAAGCTGTCGGCAAACTGGCCGACAAACGGCGCAAACAGTATGTAAGCGCCTACAAACAGCATCTGCATCACCGGCTGGCTCCAGTCCGGGTAGAACTGCTGTTTCATCAGCGCCAGCGTGGCAAACAGCAGCGCGTTATCGCCAAATGCCGAGAGAAACTGGGCGCAGATGACCGCCATCATCCCTTTTGAGTACAGCGAGGTGTTAGTGTGTACTGACTCACTCATCAGAATGTTCCGTCTGCTCAACCATACCTTTAAGGGTGACAAAGTCCGGCTTGCCGCTGCCGAGAACCGGCAGTTGCTTCAACCAGCGAATGTCGCGCGGTACCGCCAGCTCCGGTACGCCATGTTCACGGGCGTAGCGCAGCAGTTTTTCACGGTTCAGTTCATTATCGGTGGTAAA
>NZ_JBCNNS010000141.1:0-10073 GCF_039594335.1 Raoultella sp. | reverse complement strand
AGGCGCGGATTTTGTCTATCAGGACGCGCAGTTAGGCTGGTGGCACATCGGTCTTGGCGCATTCAATATCGGCTCGGCGTACATCCACAACCGGGATGTTTTATCCGTCGGAGGCCCCTTCATGCGGCGGCTGATGTTGATGTCGGGGGAGACGGTCAACGTGGCGATTCGCAACGGTAACGAAGCGGTGCTGATTGGTCAGCAGGAGTGCAAGTCGATGGTGAGGATGTGTGCGCCGCTCGGTAGTCGACTGCCACTGCATGCTTCAGGTGCCGGGAAAGCGCTGCTGTATCCACTGTCGTCGGAAGAACTGGTGGATGTGATTGTGAAGACCGGGCTGCGGCGGTTTACGCCGACGACGATCGTGGATTTGCCGGTTCTCCAGCGGAATCTGGATGAGGCGCGGGCCTGCGGCTACAGCATTGACCAGGAGGAGCACGTGACAGGATTAAACTGTATTGCTTCAGCGGTTTACGATGATGTGGGGTCCGTGGCGGCGGCCATTTCGATTTCCGGGCCGGCGTCCCGATTAACCCCGGACCGTTTTGTCAGTCAGGGAGAGCTGGTGAGGGAGACGGCAAGGAATATCAGCACCGCGCTGGGACTCAGACCCCAGGCTGGTTGATAGCCGAACCGACCCGCTCTGCGGAGCGGGACTTTTTTGGTCTTGTTCATGTTTGGAAAAATTTTCCAATATATCGAGGGAGTAAAAAATGGCAAAAATGAGAGCCGTCGACGCAGCAATGTATGTACTTGAGAAAGAAGGTATTACTACCGCATTTGGCGTGCCTGGTGCGGCGATTAACCCGTTCTATTCGGCGATGCGCCAGCACGGCGGGATCCGTCATATTCTGGCCCGCCACGTGGAAGGTGCGTCTCATATGGCGGAAGGCTATACGCGCGCCACGGCCGGCAATATCGGCGTATGTCTGGGAACATCGGGTCCGGCGGGAACGGATATGATCACCGCTCTTTACTCCGCCTCCGCAGACTCCATTCCCATTCTGTGCATTACCGGCCAGGCGCCGCGCGCGCGCCTGCATAAAGAAGATTTCCAGGCGGTCGATATTGAGTCCATCGCGAAGCCCGTCACGAAGATGGCGGTGACCGTGCGCGAAGCGGCACTGGTACCGGGCGTGCTGCAGCAGGCTTTCCACTTGATGCGTTCCGGCAGACCGGGCCCGGTGCTGATCGACCTGCCTTATGATGTCCAGGTCGCGGAAATCGAGTTTGACCCCGAGCTGTACGCGCCGCTCCCGGCTTATAAACCCGTGGCGACTCGTCCGCAGATCGAACGTGCGCTGGCGATGCTGCTGATGGCGCAGCGCCCGGTGATTGTTGCCGGCGGCGGGGTGATTAACGCCGATGCCGCAGCGTTGCTGCAGCAGTTTGCTGAAATCACCCATGTGCCGGTGATCCCGACGCTGATGGGCTGGGGCTGTATCCCGGACGATCACGAGCTGATGGCCGGGATGGTCGGTTTACAAACCGCGCATCGCTACGGCAACGCCACGCTACTGGCCTCCGACCTGGTGTTCGGTATCGGTAACCGCTTTGCCAACCGTCATACCGGCTCGGTCGAGAAGTACACAGCAGGGCGCAAAATCATCCATATCGATATCGAACCGACGCAGATTGGTCGCGTGCTGTGCCCGGATTTAGGCATCGTTTCCGATGCGAAAGCGGCGTTGACCCAGTTGGTGGACATCGCGCAACAGATGCAAAAAGAGGGCCGCTTGCCGCGCCGCGACAGCTGGGTTGCCGAATGCCAGATGCGCAAGCGCACGCTGCTGCGTAAAACCCACTTCGATAACGTGCCGGTCAAACCGCAGCGCGTCTATGAAGAGATGAACAAAGCCTTTGGCCGCGACGTGTGCTACGTCACCACCATCGGCCTGTCGCAAATCGCCGCCGCGCAGATGCTGCATGTGTTTAAAGATCGCCACTGGATCAACTGCGGTCAGGCGGGGCCGCTGGGCTGGACGCTTCCTGCCGCGCTGGGCGTTTGCGCCGCCGACCCGCAGCGCAACGTGGTCGCGATCTCCGGCGACTTCGACTTCCAGTTCCTGATTGAAGAGCTGGCGGTGGGGGCGCAGTTCAATATTCCTTATATTCACGTGCTGGTGAATAACGCCTATCTGGGTCTGATTCGTCAGTCGCAGCGCGCATTCGATATGGATTACTGTGTCCAGTTGGCGTTCGAAAATATTAACTCCAGCGAGGTGAACGGCTACGGCGTCGATCACGTCAAGGTTGCCGAAGGGCTCGGTTGTAAAGCGATTCGCGTCTTCAGACCCGAGGATATTGCGTCAGCGTTTGAGCAGGCGAAAGCGTGGATGAAAGAGTATCGCGTTCCGGTGGTGGTGGAAGTGATCCTTGAGCGCGTGACCAATATCTCGATGGGCAGCGATCTGGATAACGTGATGGAGTTCGAAGACGTTGCCGATAGCGCCATCGATGCGCCAACCGAAACCTGCTTTATGAAATATGAATAAATGAGGTGAAACTATGTTGCGTTTTTCTGCCAACCTTTCGATGCTATTTGTGGAATATGATTTTCTGGATCGTTTTGAGAAAGCGGCAGCCTGCGGTTTTCGTGCCGTTGAATTTATGTTCCCGTATGACTATGCGCCCGAGGTATTAAAGCAAAAGCTGAGCGATAACCGGCTGGAGCATACCTTGCATAATTTACCCTCTGGCGACTGGGCGGCAGGGGAGCGCGGTATAGCCTGTATTCCTGGTCGTGAAGCGGAGTTCCGCGAAGGCGTTGACGCGGCAATCCGCTACGCCAAAGCTCTGGGCAATCGTAAAATCAACTGCCTGGTTGGTAAAACCCCGGTGGGCTATCGCGAAGATCATATTCGTTCAACGCTGGTGGCAAATTTGCGTTTTGCCGCCACCTCGCTGGCCCTGGAGGGTATTCTGCTGCTGATTGAACCGATTAATTACTTCGATATGCCGGGATTCTATCTGAATACCACGCATCAGGCGCTGGCGCTGATTGATGAGGTCGGCAGCGATAATTTGAAAATCCAGTACGATATTTATCATATGCAGCGAATGGAGGGCGAATTAACTCATACGATGCAAACTTATGCCAACCGGATTGGTCATTTACAGATTGCCGATAACCCAAAACGCGGTGAGCCGGGAACCGGTGAAATTAATTACGATTATCTTTTTAAATTTATCGAAAAATCAAATTATGACGGCTGGGTTGGCTGCGAATATAAACCGCTGACCACTACCGAAGCGGGCCTGACATGGTTTAATCGCTACCGTTAATTTTTAATTTATCTCTGGGCAGTATTTATTATTCCAGATTCAGGATTTAATTTCCTGAAAACAGGGAAGGGATAGCTATTGCCCAGGTAAATCCGAAACAGAAACTCTGAGAGGAAACTTATGAAGCTGGGATTTATTGGTCTGGGTATTATGGGGACGCCGATGGCGCTCCGACTCGCTAAAGCCGGCCACGCGCTGCATGTTACCACCATCGGCCCGGTTGCTAACGAACTGCTTGAGCAGGGCGCGCAGCAACTGGCCACCGCCGAGCAGGTTGCGGAGCAGTCGGAGATTATTTTTATCATGGTCCCGGATACCCCGCAGGTCGCCGAAGTTCTGTTTGGCGAGCACGGCTGCGCCAAAACGGCGCTAAAGGGAAAAATCATCGTGGATATGAGCTCCATTTCACCGATTGAGACCAAGCGTTTTGCGCAGCAGGTGCGGGATTTGGGCGCGGATTATCTGGATGCCCCGGTATCCGGTGGGGAAATTGGCGCGCGCGAAGGGACGCTCTCTATTATGGTCGGCGGCGACGAAAATGTGTTTGCTTACGTGAAGCCGCTGTTTGATATTCTGGGTAAAAACATCACCCTCGTCGGGGGGAACGGTGACGGGCAGACCTGTAAAGTCGCCAATCAGATTATCGTTGCGCTGAATATTGAAGCGGTCTCTGAAGCACTGGTTTTCGCGTCTAAAGCCGGTGCGGATCCCGCTCGCGTTCGTCAGGCGCTGATGGGCGGCTTTGCCTCCTCGCGTATTCTGGAAGTGCATGGCGAAAGAATGCTGAACCGGACGTTTAATCCCGGTTTTAAAATTTCTCTGCACCAGAAGGATCTTAATCTGGCGCTGCAGAGCGCGAAAGCCCTGGATCTTAATTTACCGAATACGGCAACCTGCCAGCAGCTGTTTAATACCTGTGCCGCCAACGGTGGCAGCGAATTAGATCACTCGTCTTTAGTTCAGGCGCTGGAATTAATGGCAAATCACAAAATCTCTTAATGATAAAATGCTGCCAGCGCTGGCAGTATTTTAAATACCTCGATGGTGAGTTTATGAATACTATTAATAAAACGGGTGTTGACTATTGGAAAAAAATAGTCGTAGTAATGAGTCTGGGCTGGGTGTCGATATGGATTTATCGTACCGTATTAACGCCTATTTATCCGGAAATTCAGGCTTCCTTAGGCAACGTCAGCAACGCTGAAATTGGTGCGATAGCCAGCTTCTATTTTCTTGCCTACTGCAGCATGCAGATTCCCTGCGGAATTCTGGTCGATAAGCTGGGGCAGAAAATTATGCTGATGTGCGGGTTCTCGTTGTTTATTATCGGTACGCTGAGTATCGCTAATGCGGGAAATCTGACGCTGATTTATATCGGCTCGTTGCTGGCCGGCGCCGGCTGTGCTTCTTTCTTTAGCTCCGCCTATTCACTCTCCTCGGCCAATGTGCCGCAGGAACGTCGTGCGCTGGCGAACGCCATTATCAACAGCGGCTCGGCCGTCGGGATGGGGATTGGCCTGATTGGCTCAAGCATCCTGGTCAAAAGCATGCATATGGCCTGGCAAAACGTGTTGTTAATCGTTGCCACGATCCTGGTGGTGATGCTCTGCGTATTCACCCTGGTGATTCGCCGCAAGCTAAAAGAGCCTGCCGCAGCGAAGAATCAAAATAGCGCATCGGCATCATCCCCGGCGGCAGAAGAAAAATCGGCACCGCTGTTTTCGCCGCTGCTGTGCAGCGTGTATTTCCTCTATTTCTGCACCTGCTACGGCTACTACTTGATTGTTACCTGGCTGCCTTCTTATCTGCAGACCGAACGCGGCTTTGACGGCGGTGCCATTGGTTTTGCATCGGCGCTGGTGGCGGTGGTCGGGGTGCCGGGCGCACTGTTCTTTAGCCATCTCTCGGATAAATTCCGCGACAGTAAAGTCAAAGTCATTCTCGGGCTGGAGATTGTCGCCGCCGCAATGCTGATGTTTACCGTTCTGTCGCCGAATACCACCATGCTGATGATTAGCCTGGTGCTGTACGGACTGCTGGGCAAAATGGCCGTTGACCCGATTCTTATTTCGTTCGTCTCCGAACAGGCATCAGCGAAAACACTCGGTCGCGCCTTCAGCTTATTTAATTTCTTTGGTATGAGTTCTGCGGTAGTTGCCCCGACGCTCACCGGTTTTATTTCCGATCTGACCGGATCAAAAGAAATTAGTTTTGTGATGTCTGCCGGATTAGTTATTACCGGAACGATACTATTTGCCCTGATTACCCTGCGTAAGAACAAAATACAGTTAAAGACAACCCACTAAATAAAAATAAATAATTATAAATTTGTTGTTCCACATAGCTAAACCTACAAACATCTTTCGATGCGGATTAAGAGGGGATTATGGAACAAACTCAAGACCTGTACAAAACCAGGGGTTATAGAGATGATCTATTACCATAAGTAGAATCGCAGGGTAACTGGAAGGCATTTAACTACTTTATCTTCTGGATGAGATTCGTACACAACGTACCTAATTATATTATGGTTGGCGGTTTTTATTCCCAGACTGTCAATGTTTAGTATTGTGATGGCAATAATATTAAGTGATTTTATTATTGCCCTGGTCATGGTGGTTAATAGAGCAGCCGGAAGTAAATACGGCGTCCCCATCCGGGCTACGGGCTCGAATATCGGCATAAAGTCAGCCTTTACGTTGGCCGTAAGATGGGGGGGTATCACCAAAACTATCCTGCGCGGCGAGGTGAACGATGACTGTGAGCAGGGCTTCCCGCACGTGTTGAAAGTGAAATTTATCCTTAAACGTCGGTAGTAAAGGCAACCCGCGAGTTCCCGGATAAGGCGCAAGCCGCGACCCGGGGCAGGTTCACCGCACGAAATATCTATCGGCTGGCGCTGCCACTCTTTGCCGGCATTTTTTAATGGACCTGCCACCGGTTTATCTCCAGACGCTATCGCTGACAATCTGACCGCTATTAGGCAACGGCTTATTAATCGGCGTACTGCTGGCGAGGGTGATGGGAAATCGTATTCCCTGGGATCGTAGTAATTAATGACAGCAAGAAAGGAGGAACAATGAAAATTATTATTGCACCGGACTCTTTCAAAGAGAGCGTAAGCGCCAGCCGCTGCGCCCAGGCGATTAAGGCGGGTTTTGTCTCTGTTTTCCCGCAGGCGGAGTACGTCTGCCTGCCGATTGCCGACGGCGGCGAGGGGACGGTTGAGGCAATGGTTGAGGCCACTAAAGGCAAAATGGTGATGCTGCCGGTCATGGGGCCGATGGGCAATTTGGTCGGGGCTTTTTATGGCCTGAGTGGCGATGGGCAAACCGCGTTTATCGAAATGGCAGCGGCCAGCGGATTGATGCTGGTTCCCGCCGGGGAACGTAACCCGCTGCGGGCTACCAGCTACGGCACCGGCGAGCTGATTCGCCACGCGCTGGACGCCGGGGTTCGCCATATTATCCTCGGTATTGGCGGTAGCGCCACAGTGGATGGTGGAATGGGCATGGCTCAGGTGCTGGGGGCACGCTTTCTGGATGAGCACGGTGAGAATGTCGGCCTCGGCGGTGCGGCCTTACAACGGTTGGTCACAATTGATCTAAGCGACCTCGATCCACGCCTTGGCGAATGCCGGATTGAGGTGGCCTGCGACGTCGATAACCCGCTGCTTGGCGAACGCGGTGCGGCGGCGGTTTTTGGCCCACAAAAAGGGGCCTGTATAGAAATGGTCGCCGTTCTGGAGCGAGGATTACAAAACTATGCCCAGGTACTGCTGGCGGCAACCGGTCAGGATGTGACGGCAATTGTCGGCGGTGGCGCGGCGGGAGGAATAGGCGTGGCGGCCAACGTTTTCCTCAACGCGGCGCTGAAACCGGGTATTGATATCGTGATTGCAGCTGTGCACCTGGAGGAGGCGCTGCGCGATGCGGATCTGGTGATTACCGGCGAAGGGCGGATCGACTCGCAAACCGTCGGCGGCAAAGCGCCGATCGGCGTGGCGCGGATCGCCAAAAAACACGGTATCCCGGTGATCGGCATCGCCGGCGTGTTGGGTGACGGCGTTGAAGCGGTGCACCAGCATGGCATTGACGCGGTCTTTAGCATTCTTCCCGCGCTGGCGCCGCTGGCCAAGGTGCTGGAGCGCGGCGAGCATAACCTTTACGCCTGTGCGCGCAATATTGCCTGTACCATTAAACTCGGTCAGAACATTCCCGCTTGAGTAAAAGTCCGCCTTCATAGAAGGCGGCATTGATTTCGCCCCATAGGGGCGTACCAAAATCCTTAAAAAAAAGCCTCTGCCAGTTCTGTAAGATTTAAATCCAATGACAATAAGGCAGAGCCAAAACCTGTTGCTGACCACGCCCACAGGACGCGGTTTTCAGTTATCAATAAAAAATGCCACGGTTCTCACCGTGGCAAAATCCAACATAGCTAAACAAAAAGTGAATTTGATGAGACTGATAACACATTCGTCTTTGCTTGTGTGCGCGCTTTTCGCCGGGCGGCGGCTAACGCCTGACCCGGCCTACGAAATCTGCGAGATTTACCGGTAGGCCCGCGCAAGCGAAGCGCCGCCGGGCCATACTCAGATCAGAGTTCAACGTCGCGGTGGCAATCTTTCGAGTAGATATAGCTGAACGTTTCCCGTCCGACGCCGTATCCCGCCTGCAGTGAATAAGCGCCCATAAAGATATAATCGCCTTTTTTCACCGGAACCCAGTTATTGTCGAGGTTATACACCCCCTGGCCGGAGAGAATATAGGCGCCGTGTTCCTGCACGTGGGTTTCAATATAGCCGTGACTGGCCCCCGGTTCGAAAGAGAGAATATGCATATTCATATCGAAGCCCAGCTCTTTCGGCAGGAAATCGATCAGGATAACGTCTTCCATCCCTTCATAATGTATACGCTCCAGCTGACTGACGTTGCCGGTGACCAGATAAGGCACGTGGTTCCCTGCCGGAATATAGCGGCGCTTGTAGAGGAACAGCTGGCTATCGCCGGAATGGTTGTTGGTGAAGGTGACCTTCTCACCTGGCGGGCAGTAAAGATAGCCGCCTTTGGTCAGCGGGAAGCTTATGCCTTCTGCCTGGGCAATGATTTCCCCATCTATCACATACAGAAAGGTCTCAATACCTTCTCCGCCGAAACCGCTCTTGTTGCCGCCGTTTTCATGCAGCGTCACCAGATAATCGACAAAGCTGGCGCCTAATTTCGGCGTCGACAGAATGGTCACATCGCAATTATCAAAACCCGCAATGATGTTTTTGACCAGCCCGTCCTGCGTCAACAGCGCATAATTACCGTGGCGCACGATGGAGCGGCTGGCCAGTAAATCATCGCGATAGCCAACCACGTTATTCAAATAACCCATAATCTTTTCCTTATTCAGTCCAGGCCAGTTGATACAGCATTAAGGCGAGCGTTTTTACACCTTCCACCAGATCTTCGATATGCGTGCTTTCCGCCGGGTTATGGCTGATACCTTTGATGCTCGGCATAAAGATCATGCAGGTCGGGAAGCAGGGGGCGAAAATTTGCGCGTCATGTCCCGCGCCGCTGTGCATCACGCGGAAATTCACCTTTTCTTTCTCGCAAAGCGCGGTGAGCTGGGCCACCAGCTTTTTATCCATCGGCACTGGGGCCTCATCCATCCACAGGTCGATCTCAATGCCAATCTCCATTTCCTGACAGATCCGCTGCATATCGGCTTCAATCACTTGCGTAAATGCGCTTAACTCAAGGGCATCGGTATGGCGGCAGTCCATGGTGAAGACCGTTTTACCCGGTACCACGTTGACGGTATTCGGCTGCGGGTCGACTTTACCAAAGGTGAGCACCAGCGGGTCGCCGTGGGCTTTCGCTTTGGCGATAGATTCGTAGCAAATGCGGCTGAAGGCCTGGACGGTGTCGCGACGGTAGCCCATTGGCGTCGTGCCCGCATGGTTGGACTCGCCGTTGAGGGTAATGGTGTAACGGCGCTGCCCAACGATGGCGTTGACCACGCCGATGGACTGCTTGTTGGTTTCCAGCACGCGGCCCTGCTCGATATGCAACTCCACGAAGGCTTTAATATCACGACGCGGCGCCAGAGGGGCTGCGGGCAGGCTGAAGCCGCACTGCTGCATGGCCTCGACAAACGCCACGCCTTTGGCGTCCTTAATCTCGCGGACGTCCGTCGGGTTAGCGATGCCGACGATATTCTTGCTGCCCCAGAAGACGTAAGGGAAGCGGCTACCTTCTTCTTCCGCTAGTGCCAGTACTTCGACGGTACGCAGCGGCGCGCCGTAGGTCTCTTTTAGCCAGTGTACCGCCAGCCAGGCTGCCAGCGCACCGAACTGACCGTCAAGATTGCCGCCGTTGACGACGCTATCAATATGCGAACCGCTGAGGATAACCTCGTCGGGAAAGCGCGTGCCGGGCAGACGGCCATACAGGTTGCCGACTTCATCAAAGCGCGTTTCCAGCCCGCTTTCACTCATCTTTTGTTTGAACGCCTGCTGTGCCTGTAGCCATTCCGGCGAATAGAGCAGGCGGGTCAGGCCACCTGTCGGGTCGGCGCCGAAAGAGGAAAGCCAGGGTAATGTTTCTTCAATTGCCTGTCGAAAATAATGATCCATATGCAACTCCTCTATTTTAATTTATTGAGCAAAAGGGGAATGGGTTTCGTAAGTGCGGTGATATAAAGCGTCTGAAACCAGATATTCATAGATCTCATCCACGATCTCGATACCGTCGACGGCGCTGTTTTTCTCATTGATATCCAGGTTCTGTCCCGGGTAA
>NZ_JBCNNS010000140.1:0-10342 GCF_039594335.1 Raoultella sp. | reverse complement strand
GTCCAGACGAGCAAAATCACGCTGCTCAGCAGGAGATTAATTCGGTGATAGAAGAGCGCACCGAGTAAAACAACGGTTGCAACAATACTCAAAATCATCATAGAGAAATGCTCCCTGTCTTGTAGGAGGTCTGACCACTTGTGATGATATGGTTGTAGTGGATGTAATTTGTTTTAGCAATGTGTTTACAAAATAATTACAACCTTGCTCACATTGTTATTCGGAAATGCGGCACGTAAAATCAAAACCACGGCGGATAACGTCGGCTGCGGCTTCTCGCTTCGGCGCCTATCCGGTACACTGCCAGGGTTATTCCAACCATACTGAAGGATTATCCTCATGTACCAGGATCTTATTCGTAACGAACTGAACGAAGCGGCGGAAACGCTGGCTCACTTTCTGCAGGACGAAGCCAATATTCACGCGATTCAGCGTGCCGCGGTGCTGCTGGCTGATAGTTTTAAGGCCGGTGGTAAAGTCCTCTCCTGCGGTAACGGTGGTTCCCACTGCGATGCGATGCACTTTGCAGAAGAATTGACCGGGCGCTATCGTGAGAATCGCCCTGGCTATCCGGCGATTGCGATTTCAGACGTTAGCCATCTGTCCTGCGTCAGTAACGATTTTGGCTATGAGTACGTCTTCTCCCGCTACGTCGAGTCCGTGGGTCGCGCCGGCGATGTGCTGCTGGGGATTTCCACTTCCGGCAACTCCGGCAACGTGATTAAGGCGATTGAGGCTGCCCGCGCCCAGGGGATGAAGGTCATCACGCTGACCGGCAAGGACGGCGGTAAAATGGCGGGTTCCGCTGATGTTGAAATTCGCGTGCCGCATTTTGGTTATGCCGATCGTATTCAGGAAATTCACATTAAAGTGATTCATATTCTGATTATGCTGATCGAAAAAGAGATGGTTAAGGCCTGATAACATGGTGTCGGGCGGCACGGTCTGTGCCCGACCAGCGGGCTGAGTTGTAGGCCGGGTAAGCTGCGAGCCCACCCGGCTTTGCCTGAAAGTGCGAAGAGGTGATGTATGTGCGAATTGCTCGGGATGAGCGCGAATGTGCCAACAGATATTTGTTTTAGCTTTACCGGGTTGGTCCAGCGCGGTGGAGGCACCGGCCCGCATAAAGATGGCTGGGGTATTACCTTTTATGAAGGTAAAGGCTGTCGCACATTTAAGGATCCGCAACCCAGCTTCCAGTCGCCGATTGCGAAACTGGTGCAGGACTATCCCATCAAATCGTGCTCGGTCATCGCCCATATTCGCCAGGCTAACCGCGGTATCGTTGCGTTGGAAAATACCCATCCTTTTACCCGCGAGCTGTGGGGACGCAACTGGACCTATGCACATAACGGCCAGTTAGAGGACTATGAGTCCCTGGATACGGGAAATCTCCAGCCGATCGGCGAAACCGACAGCGAAATAGCTTTCTGTTGGCTGCTGCACTGCCTGACCGAGCGCTATTCGGGGAGTCCGGATGATATGGTTGAGGTGTTCAGCTTTATCGCTACCCTGGCGGGCTCGTTGCGGGAAAAAGGTGTCTTCAATATGCTGTTGTCGGACGGACGTTACGTAATGGCGTTTTGCTCGACAAATCTGCACTGGATAACGCGGCGGGCGCCATTTGGCGTAGCAACGTTACTGGATCAGGATGTAGAAATTGATTTTCAGCGGGAGACCACACCCAACGATGTGGTCACCGTTATCGCCACTCAGCCGCTGACCGGCAACGAGACCTGGCATAAAATCATGCCAGGTGAGTGGGCGTTATTTTGTCTCGGGGACCGTGTAGTTTGAAGCCAGTTGTGGCTGGATAACTTCATGACTGAGCGGTTTGCTGACGATATAGCGGCCATCGACCACTGAGATAACCGGCGGCTTGTGGGTTTGCTGGAAATAGTCGTAGCCTGGCTTCAGCTGTTTCCAGAAATCCGCATAGTAGGAGTATTTGTGGCGCTCCATATTGGCATTGGTCATGCGGAAAGGATAAATGCTGACCTGCACGCTGGACTGACCGAACACTAATGCACCGGTGACAAACTGGAAAATCTCATCAATGCTGTTATCCGTCATCGCGTAGCAACCGATGGATACACAGGCACCGTGAATCATCAGGTATTTACCCTCATAACCATGGGCGCGATCGTAGGCGTTCGGGAAGCCGATATTAATGGCTTTATAGAAACGGCTGTCAGGCTTGAGCTGATTGCGCGCCACGGTATAAAAACCTTCCGGACTTTTGAAGTCGCCCTGACGCTGTTTCGGCCCCAGACCGCCGGAATAGTTACAGATCCGGTAGCTGTCGAGTAGCTGGTAGGTTTCGCCCATTTTGACGTAGAGATCGAGCGTGCGCTCTTCTTTGAAGATCTCAATGTAAACCGGGGAACCCATTAATTGTTGCTTGTATTCTTTGCTAACCGGCGTCGTCGAGCCGCTATTGCTGAGTAACCCAGCAAATGAAACGCACGGCAACAGAAGCATCGCAATAAATAATGCGATTTTGCGCATACTGCTTATTCCTTGATAAATCAAAAAACCACATTGCCAGGACGGCAAGAGATACCCGAAATCAGACTTTTCTGGATTTAGAGCGCTCACATTAGCATCACGGCAGTTTTTCGCAAGCGCGGCCGCGCCACGTTTACAATTTAGTTCTCCTTTATAGCGAATCTGACCTTAAAACGCAGTCAGAACTTTGCGCAACAGGTCTCACTTTACAGGTTGTTAGTCGTGGTTTATCTACAGCCTTCACTCACAAAATGTTACACTTACATCGATTAACGATCAGGGTAAGAAAGGATGCTTCTCTCCCGTTTTGCGCGTCACCTGGAGCGCAATTTTCCTTTTTCTCTGGTTTCCCATCAATGTTGCTGGCCTCGTTCTGATGGCGGGGTTTAGGTTACGGATACCTGCTAACAATATGATTAAAATCACAAAAGGGCTGAATTTGCCCATAGCTGGCATGCCATCACAGCAGATCACTTCGAAAGTTGCGGTTAAACGTGTCGCGCTGTTGGGCGAAGAATACGTCGGTATGCGCCCTTCCATGGCGGTGCGCGAAGGTGATCGGGTACAAAAAGGGCAAACCCTGTTCGAAGACAAAAAGAATCCCGGCGTCTGCTTTACCGCACCTGCGGCTGGGGTGATTGGCGCCATCCATCGCGGCGAACGTCGGGTTCTGCAATCCATTGTTATTGATGTCGACGGCGATGAGGCCGTCTCTTTTTCCCGTTATGCGCCAGGCGATCTGGCGGGATTGTCGCGAGAAACCGTGCAGCAGCAACTGCTGATTTCTGGCCAATGGACGGCTTTTCGCACCCGTCCGTTCAGTAAAACACCGGCCCCGGGCAGCGTACCGGCGGCGATTTTCGTGACCGCTATCGATACCAACCCGCTGGCGGCAGATCCGCAACCGATTATTCTGGCCCATCGTGAGGCCTTTGATGCGGGGCTCACCGTACTCACCAGCCTGACGGATGGCAAAGTGTATGTCTGCCAGGCCAGCGGTGGCAAACTCGGTGGCCACCCGTCAGGGAAAGTGACGTTTAATCAGTTTGCCGGGCCGCATCCGGCCGGGCTGGCAGGCACCCATATCCATTTCCTTGAGCCCGTCAGCCTGAAGAAACAGGTCTGGCACCTTCACTATCAAGATGTTATCGCCATTGGTCGGCTGTTTCTCGACGGGGAACTTTACAGTGAACGCGTGATTGCGCTCGGAGGCCCGCAGGTCAAAGAGCCGCGGCTGATCAAAACCTGCTGCGGTGCCAGTCTTGATGAACTGCTGGCCGGTGAACTGCTGGACGGCGAAAGCCGGGTGATTTCCGGCTCTGTGCTGAGCGGCATCCACGCGCAGGGGCCGTATGCGTTCCTTGGCCGCTATCACCTGCAGGTGAGTGTCGTGAAGGAAGGGCGTGAGAAAGAGCTGTTTGGCTGGGCGATGCCGGGAAAAGACAAGTTTTCGATTACCCGCACCACGCTTGGACATTTTCTCAAACACAAACTGTTCAATTTCTCAACGGATACCCACGGCGGCGAGCGGGCGATGGTGCCTATCGGCAACTACGAACGCGTGATGCCGCTGGATATTTTGCCGACACATCTGCTGCGAGACTTGCTGGTGGGAGACAGTGACAGTGCGCAGGCGCTGGGCTGTCTCGAGCTGGATGAAGAGGATTTAGCGCTCTGCACCTATGTCTGCCCGGCAAAATATGAATACGGCCCGCTGCTGCGTGACGTCTTAACCCGCATTGAGCTGGAAGGATAAGTGATGGGTTTGAAAAATCTGCTGGAAAAAATTGAGCCGCATTTCACCCACGGCGGCAAACTGGAAAAGTACTACCCGTTATATGAGGCGGCGGCGACCATTTTCTACACGCCGGGTCAGGTGACGAAAGGCGCCTCTCATGTCCGTGATGCCATCGACCTCAAGCGTATGATGATCCTGGTGTGGCTGGCAGTGTTCCCGGCGATGTTCTGGGGCATGTATAACGTCGGTCTGCAAACTATCCCCGCGCTGCACAAACTCTACGGCGCGGAGCAACTGCAGCAGGTGATCGCCAGCCACTGGCACTATAACGTGGCGCAGCAGCTAGGGGTGGACTTTGGCCCGAATGCGGGCTGGCTGAGTATGATGGGTCTGGGCGCAGTGTTCTTCCTGCCCATTTATCTCACCGTGTTTATCGTCGGCGGTTTCTGGGAAGTGCTGTTCGCCATCGTGCGCAAACATGAAATCAATGAAGGCTTCTTTGTTACTTCCATTCTGTTCGCGCTGATCGTGCCGCCGACGCTGCCGCTGTGGCAGGCGGCGCTGGGCATCAGCTTTGGCGTTGTGATTGGCAAAGAAATTTTTGGCGGCACCGGCCGTAACTTCCTCAACCCGGCGCTGGCCGGGCGCGCATTCCTGTTCTTTGCCTGGCCGGCGCAAATCTCCGGCGATCTGGTGTGGACGGCGGCGGACGGTTTCTCCGGCGCAACGCCGCTTTCTCAGTGGGCGAGCGGCGGCGGGGAAGCGCTGGTCAATGTCACCAGCGGCCAACCGGTCAACTGGATGGAGGCGTTCCTCGGCAACATTCCGGGCTCCATCGGCGAAGTCTCGACGCTGATGATCCTGATTGGCGGCGCGATTATTCTCTTTGGTCGTATTGCTTCCTGGCGCATTGTCGCCGGGGTGATGATTGGCATGATTGCCACGGCGACGCTGTTCAATCTGATTGGTTCTGCGACTAACCCGCTGTTCGCCATGCCGTGGTACTGGCATCTGGTGCTCGGCGGCTTCGCCTTCGGCATGATGTTTATGGCGACTGACCCGGTGTCGGCGTCGTTTACGGATAAAGGGAAATGGAGCTATGGCCTGCTGATTGGCGTGATGTGCGTGCTGATTCGGGTGGTCAACCCGGCCTATCCGGAAGGGATGATGCTGGCGATCCTCTTCGCCAACCTTTTCGCACCGCTGTTCGATTACCTGGTGGTGCAGGCCAATATTAAGCGGAGGAAGTCGCGTGGCTGAGAAGAAAAGTAACGATAGCACCGGCAAAACGCTGCTGGTGGTGCTGGTGCTTTGCCTCGTCTGCTCCATTGTGGTCGCCGGATCCGCCGTGGGGCTGAAGTCGCGCCAGCAGGAGCAGCGCGAGCTGGATAAACAACGCAATATCCTCGCCGTGTCCGGGCTGATGACGCCGAAGATGAGCGCTGACGAGGTGGAGTCCGTTTTTGCCGCCCGAATCTCCCCGCGGCTGGTGGATTTAGCCAGCGGCGAGCTGCTGGACAAGGATCCGGGCAAATTCAATCAGGCGCAGGCGCTGAAAGATCCTGCGCAAAGCATCTCACTGGACGTCAGCCAGGACCCGGCGGGCATCAAGCATCGGAGCAATATTGTCGAAATTTACCTGGTGCGCGATGAGCAGCAGCAGATTCAGGAAGTGATCCTGCCGATTTACGGCAACGGTCTGTGGTCGATGATGTACGCCTTCGTGGCGCTGGGTACCGATGGTCGTACGATAAAGGGCCTGACGTATTACGATCATGGCGAAACGCCGGGGCTGGGCGGCGAGGTGGAAAACCCCAACTGGCGTCAGCAGTTTATCGGCAAGCAGGTGCTTGACGATAGCGGCCATCCGGCGCTGAAGGTGGTGAAAGGCGGGGCGCACCCGGGGGATATCCACGCCGTTGACGGCCTGTCCGGGGCGACGCTGACCGCGAATGGCGTGCAGCATAGCTTTGATTTCTGGATGGGCGAGCTGGGCTTCGGCCCGTTTCTGAAAAGAGTGCGTGACGGAGAGCTGAATAATGGCTGAAGCAGGCGATACGAAAGAGATGAAGCGCGTGCTGGTGGGGCCGCTGCTGGCCAATAACCCCATTACGCTGCAGGTACTGGGCGTCTGTTCGGCGCTGGCGGTGACCACCAAACTGGAAACCGCGCTGGTGATGACCATCGCGGTAACGCTGGTGACCGCCTTCTCCAGCATGTTTATCTCGATGATCCGCCACCACATTCCCAACAGCGTGCGCATGATCGTGCAGATGACGATCGTGGCCTCGCTGGTGATTGTGGTGGATCAGCTGCTGCGCGCTTTTGCCTATGAGACCTCCCGGCAGCTGTCGGTCTTTGTCGGGCTGATCATCACCAACTGCATCGTGATGGGGCGGGCGGAAGCGTACGCCATGAAGTCGCCGCCGCTGGCCAGTTTTATGGACGGTATCGGCAACGGGCTGGGCTATGGCGCCATTCTGATGGTTGTCGGTTTCCTGCGCGAGCTTATCGGTAGCGGCAAGCTGTTTGGCATTACCGTGCTGGAGACAGTGCAGAACGGCGGCTGGTATCAGCCGAACGGCCTGTTTCTGCTGGCGCCGAGCGCCTTCTTCATCATCGGTTTGCTGATCTGGGCCCTGCGCAGCTGGAAGCCGGAACAACAGGAAAAGGAGTAAGCGATGACGGCTCACTATCTCAGCCTGTTTGTCCGTGCCGTATTCGTAGAAAACATGGCGCTGGCCTTCTTCCTCGGGATGTGTACCTTCCTGGCGGTGTCGAAAAAGGTCTCCACCGCCTTTGGTCTCGGCCTGACGGTCACTATCGTGCTTGGGCTGGCGGTACCGATCAATAACCTGATCTATAACCTGGTTCTACGTGACGGGGCGTTGGCGGAGGGCGTCGATTTAAGTTTCCTCAACTTTATTACTTTTATCGGGGTGATTGCCGCGCTGGTGCAGATCCTCGAGATGATCCTCGATAAGTATTTCCCGGCGTTATACCACGCGTTGGGGATCTTCCTGCCGCTGATTGCCGTGCACTGCGCCATTTTTGGCGGTGTCTCCTTCATGGTGCAGCGTGACTACAACTTCCCGGAATCCATTGTCTATGGCTTCGGTTCCGGTATCGGCTGGACGCTGGCAATTGTTGCCCTGGCGGGCATCCGGGAAAGAATGAAATATGCCAACGTGCCCGCCGGTCTGCGCGGGTTAGGGATCACCTTTATTACCACGGGTCTGATGGCGCTGGGCTTTATGTCATTTTCCGGTGTGCAGCTATAAGGGCGGAAAGTATGGAAATTATTCTTGGCGTGGTGATGTTTACGCTGATCGTGCTGGTGCTGTCAGGATTGATCCTGGCGGCGCGTTCGAAGCTGGTCAACGCCGGTGATGTGGTTATTGAAATCAATAACGAAGCGGATAAACAGATCCGCACCCCGGCGGGCGATAAGCTGCTGAACACGCTGTCCAGCAACGGGATCTTTATCTCTTCTGCCTGCGGCGGCGGCGGTTCCTGCGGCCAGTGTCGGGTGACGGTGAAGGAAGGGGGCGGTGATATCCTGCCTACCGAACTTTCCCATATCACCAGGCGCGAGGCGAAAGAGGGCTGCCGTCTGGCCTGCCAGGTCGCGGTGAAACAAAACATGAAGATCGCGTTGCCGGAAGAGATCTTCGGGGTCAAAAAATGGCAGTGTGAAGTGATCTCCAATGATAACAAAGCGACGTTTATCAAAGAGCTGAAGCTGCGCGTGCCGGACGGTGACGTTGTGCCGTTCCGTGCCGGGGGGTATATCCAGATCGAGTGTCCGTCGCACAAGGTGGCGTATGCTGACTTTGACGTGCCGGACGAGTACCGTGCGGACTGGGATAAATTTAACCTTTTCCGCTATGTTTCCGAGGTTAAAGAGCCGACGCTGCGCGCCTATTCGATGGCGAACTATCCGGATGAGAAGGGCATCATTATGCTCAATGTGCGTATCGCGACGCCGCCGCCGAAAGTGCCGGATGCGCCGCCGGGGATCATGTCTTCGTATATCTGGTCGCTGAAAGCTGGCGATAAGGTGACGATTTCCGGGCCGTTTGGCGAGTTCTTCGCGAAAGAGACTGACGCCGAGATGGTCTTTATCGGCGGTGGCGCCGGGATGGCGCCTATGCGTTCGCATATTTTCGATCAGCTGAAACGGCTGCACAGCAAGCGCAAAATCAGCTTCTGGTACGGTGCGCGTTCGCTGCGTGAAATGTTCTATGGCGATGAGTTTGAGCAGCTGGCAGGTGAAAATCCGAACTTTACCTTCCACGTGGCGCTTTCCGACCCGCTGCCGGAAGATAACTGGAACGGCCACACCGGCTTTATTCATCATGTGCTGTATGAAAACTACCTGCGCGATCACCCGGCGCCGGAGGAGTGCGAGTTTTATATGTGTGGGCCACCGGTGATGAATGCCGCGGTGATCAAGATGCTAAAAGATCTTGGCGTTGAGGATGACAACATCATGCTTGATGACTTTGGAGGTTGATGATGCTGACGGTGTTTGTGGCAACCTTTGTCATTTTCGCGCTGGTTATTCTGGGGATGTCTTTGGGATATCTGATAAAGCGTAAAAGTCTCCAGGGCAGCTGCGGCGGCATTTCATCGCTGGGGCTTGAGAAAGTCTGCGACTGCCCGGAGCCTTGCGACGCACGTAAAAAGCGCATGGCTCGCGAAGCGCAGCGCCAGCAAAATCGGATCCTCTGAATTTGTCGTTTCTACAGGCCGTGCCGCCGGACAAAACGTCCGGAGGCGCTATGCTAACCCGGCCTGTTATTCTGTGATTTTGTAGGCCCGGCAAACGCCGTGCCGCCGGGCAAAACGCTGTGTGGCGCTATGCTAACCCGGCCTGTTATTCTGTGATTTTGTAGGCCCGGCAAACGTAGTGCCGCCGGGCAGCCTTTCTCGCAGCCCCATTCCCGCACTTCTCATTGCTCGATATTTTACTGTATACTTAACCAGTAATTATTGAGGGCTGAGTATGCGCAAAATTATCCATGTCGATATGGACTGCTTTTTTGCCGCCGTGGAAATGCGGGATAATCCAGCCCTGCGTGATATCCCCATTGCCATCGGCGGTAGCCGGGTACAGCGGGGCGTGATCAGCACGGCCAACTATCCGGCGCGCAAATTTGGCGTGCGTAGCGCGATGCCAACCGCGATGGCCCTCAAGCTTTGCCCGCATTTAACCCTGCTGCCTGGCCGCTTTGAAGCCTACAAACAGGCCTCGTCCCATATCCGGGAAATCTTCTCTCGCTACACATCATTGATTGAACCGCTGTCTCTGGATGAGGCGTATCTCGACGTCAGCGATAGCGTACATTGCCAGGGCTCTGCCACGCTGATTGCGGAAGAGATTCGCCAGAGCATTTATCACGAGCTTCAGCTGACCGCCTCCGCCGGTATCGCGCCGGTAAAATTTCTGGCGAAAATCGCCTCCGATATGAATAAACCCAATGGTCAGTTTGTGATTGCGCCGCATCAGGTCGCGGAGTTTGTCCGCACGCTGCCGCTGGCGAAGATCCCCGGCGTGGGGAAAGTTTCGGCCGCAAAGCTGGAAAGCATGGGGCTGCGCACCTGCGAAGATGTGCAGAAAAGCGACCTCGCCATGTTGCTTCGCCGCTTTGGTAAATTTGGTCGTATCCTGTGGGAGCGTAGCCAGGGAATTGATGAGCGGGAGATCAACAACACCCGACAGCGTAAATCGGTTGGCGTTGAACGTACGCTGGTGGAGGATATCCATGAATGGTCTGCCTGTGAGAGCATCATCGAGAATCTTTATCAGGAGCTGGAGCGGCGGTTGCTGAAGGTCAAACCGGACCTGCTGATTGCCCGTCAGGGGATAAAGCTGAAATTCAATGATTTTCAGCTGACCACTCAGGAGCACGTCTGGCCGCGCCTGAATAAAGAGGATTTGCTCTCCACCGCCTACAAAGCCTGGCACGAACGGCGGGGCGGCCGTGGAGTACGGCTGGTGGGGCTACACGTGACGCTGCTCGATCCCCAACTGGAGCGGCAACTGGTACTGGGATTATAACGATGCTGAAGATCAGACCCTATTGCGACGAC
>NZ_JBCNNS010000014.1:0-54042 GCF_039594335.1 Raoultella sp. | reverse complement strand
GAAATTGTCATCGACCGGAAGAAAATTTCTGCCGATAAGGTTGATCAGGAAGTCGAACGTTTCCTGAGCGGCCGCGCCAAGGCCTCCGCCCAGCTGGAGGTCATCAAAACCAAAGCTGGTGAAACTTTCGGTGAAGAAAAAGAAGCCATCTTCGAAGGGCACATCATGCTGCTGGAAGATGAGGAGCTTGAGCAGGAAATCATAGCCCTGATTAAAGATAAGCAGATGACTGCCGATGCGGCTGCAAATGAGATTATCGAAGGTCAGGCCACTGCCCTGGAAGAGCTGGATGATGAATACCTGAAAGAACGTGCGGCTGACGTACGTGACATTGGTAAGCGCCTGCTGCGCAACATCCTCGGTCTGGCTATCATCGATCTGAGTGCGATTCAGGAAGAAGTTATTCTGGTTGCCGCCGATCTGACTCCGTCAGAAACCGCACAGCTGAACCTGAACAAAGTGCTGGGCTTCATCACCGACGCTGGCGGCCGTACCTCCCACACCTCTATCATGGCGCGTTCCCTTGAACTGCCTGCCATCGTGGGCACCGGTAGCGTCACCACCCAGGTGAAAAACGGCGATTATCTGGTCCTTGATGCGGTTAACAACCAGGTGCTGGTTAACCCGACCAACGAACAAATCGAAGAGCTGCGTAAACTGCAGGTCCAGGTCGCTGAAGAGAAAGCAGAACTGGCTAAGCTGAAAGATCTGCCGGCGATTACGCTGGACGGACATCAGGTTGAAGTCTGTGCCAACATCGGTACCGTACGTGACGTTGATGGCGCTGAGCGCAACGGCGCAGAAGGCGTAGGTCTGTACCGTACAGAATTCCTGTTCATGGACCGCGATGCGCTGCCAACTGAAGAAGAGCAGTTTGCCGCCTATAAAGCGGTTGCCGAAGCGTGCGGTTCTCAGGCCGTTATCGTTCGTACCATGGACATTGGCGGTGATAAAGAGCTGCCGTACATGAACTTCCCGAAAGAAGAGAACCCGTTCCTGGGCTGGCGTGCCGTACGTATCGCTATGGATCGTAAAGAGATCCTGCGTGACCAGGTACGCGCCATCCTGCGCGCCTCTGCGTTCGGTAAGCTTCGCATCATGTTCCCGATGATCATCTCTGTTGAAGAAGTTCGTGCGCTGAAGAAAGAGATTGAGATCTATAAGCAGGAACTGCGTGACGAAGGTAAAGCATTCGACGAAAAAATCGAAGTCGGTGTGATGGTTGAAACACCAGCTGCGGCAACGATTGCCCGTCATTTAGCTAAAGAAGTGGATTTCTTTAGTATCGGAACCAATGATTTAACGCAATATACTCTGGCAGTTGACCGTGGTAATGATATGATTTCACATCTTTACCAACCAATGGCACCCTCTGTTCTGACGCTGATTAAGCAAGTTATTGATGCTTCTCATGCCGAAGGTAAATGGACTGGCATGTGTGGTGAGCTTGCGGGCGATGAACGTGCTACACTTCTGTTGCTGGGTATGGGGCTGGACGAATTCTCTATGAGCGCCATTTCCATCCCGCGTATCAAGAAGATTATTCGTAACACGAACTTCGAAGATGCGAAAGTATTAGCAGAGCAGGCTCTTGCTCAACCGACAACGGACGAGTTAATGACGCTGGTTAACAAGTTCATTGAAGAAAAAACAATCTGCTAATCCACGAGATGCGCGGCCCAAATTACTGCTTAGGAGAAGATCATGGGTTTGTTCGATAAATTGAAATCTCTGGTTTCTGATGACAAAAAAGACTCCGGAACTATTGAGATTGTTGCTCCGCTCTCTGGCGAGATCGTCAACATCGAAGACGTGCCGGATGTGGTTTTTGCGGAAAAAATTGTGGGTGATGGCATTGCCATCAAACCTACCGGCAACAAAATGGTTGCGCCGGTAGACGGTACCATCGGTAAAATCTTTGAAACCAACCATGCATTCTCTATTGAATCTGATAGCGGCATTGAGCTGTTTGTTCACTTCGGTATTGATACCGTTGAACTGAAAGGCGAAGGCTTCAAACGCATTGCCGAAGAAGGTCAGCGTGTGAAAGTGGGTGATCCGGTCATCGAATTCGATCTGCCACTACTGGAAGAGAAAGCCAAGTCGACCCTGACTCCGGTTGTTATCTCCAATATGGACGAGATCAAAGAGCTGATCAAACTGTCCGGTAGCGTTACCGTGGGTGAAACCCCGGTTATCCGCATCAAGAAGTAATTCTTGCCGCAGAAAAAATGGCGCCTTATGGCGCCATTTTTTATAGGATGGATTTTACCGGCTGAAAGCATTTCTCCCGGGAGAGTACCTTCATCCCCTCCGGTCCACTTTCCAGAATCCGCCGTTCACTATCTGAAAACAGCAGCTCGCACTGGTATCCTCCCATGACGCCAAACAGCGACCGGGCTACGCAGATATCTTCCAGGGCCTCATTACCGGTGGTATCAAAATAACCGACAATGCGCCCCTGCTGACGCACGACTAAACGATAGCTCTTCATACTGTCACCTCCAGCGGCGGCAGGATCAGCTCATCGCACCCCTGCCGATCGGTCCAGGTCATTACTGCCAGCACGCGCTGCGCCGCAGCCTGTGTCGCAGCTCCCAGCGCCAGTCCCGACAGCAGGCCGCTGATCAGCTCGGCGCAAAACAGGTCACCGGTACCTTTCAGGTCCGTTTCAACCCGTGGATGAACCACCACCTCAACCGAATCAGCCGTCACCACCAGAACGTTAATCGTCGCACTGTCCATTCCCGGAGCGCTGGTAATCACTACCCACTTCAGCGAGTCGGATAACAGACTGCGCGCGGCAGCGATGGCCTCTTGCTGATGGCGGCAAGGCATCCCGCTCAGCGTTTCCAGCTCAAACAAGTTAGGTGTTATTCCCTGGGCCAGCGGCAGCAGATGAGTACGATAGGCATCCGGAATTTCCGCCTTCACGTAGATCCCGCTGTCGACATCGCCAATGACTGGATCAACAAGAATACAGAGCTGCGGGTGAGATACGCGGATCCCGCGTAACCACTGCGCCAGTCGTTCTATCTGTACCGCGCTGCCCATATACCCCGTGGTCACCGCCCGTAATTCACGCAGCGCGTCACGCTCTTCCAGCGCCTGCAAGTAGCCCACAAACCATGCTTCAGGAATCACTCCGCCATAGAACGTATCGTAGTGTGGCGTATTACTGAATAACACGGTTGGTACAGCCATCACCCGCAGTCCATGCTGTTTAATAGCCGGCACTGCGATACTGTTACCGACGCTGCCGTACACGACCTGCGACTGCACGGCGACGATATCGACCTGCAGCGCCCGGCTCTTGTCGTTGAAGAGCACTGATTGTATTTCGTCTTGTTGGCCCATCCCTTCTCCCCCCGCTGGACAGCGGGTCATACTCTGATTATCATTCGTCCTATGCTAAAATTCATTTTGTCATAGGTCAATAATGATCGTTGGAAAAACCGCCAGTGAAATTTTTGATAACATCCGCCATCTGATCCAAAGCGGAGTATTAAAACCCGGAGAAACACTGCCTCCGGTTCGTGAGCTGGCTACTGAACTGACGGTTAACCGCAACACCGTCGCAGCGGTCTATAAACGACTGGTTACCTCCGGGCTGGCCATCAGCCAGGGGCGCAACGGTACCGCCATTAAATCCGCGAATGCCCCCCTGCCGCAGGAAGGCGGAGACCCCTCTTCCCCCCTCAGGGACATTTCCGGTGGCAACCCGGATCCCCGCCGCCTGCCGGATCTCGCTCACTATCTGAATCAGCTCTCTCTGACCCAGCACCTGTACGGCGATGCTGCCATAGAACCGAATCTGGCGGCCTGGGCGCAGCGCTGGATGCACCAGGATCTGGGAATCCATGCTGAGATTAACCTGACCAGCGGTGCCATCGACGCGCTGGAGCGGTTGCTTTGCGCCCTGCTTCTGCCCGGCGATAGCGTTGTGGTTGAAGACCCCTGCTTCCTCAGCAGTATCAATATGCTGCGCTACGCCGGATTTAATGCTTGCCCGGTGGCAGTCGACGGAGAAGGGATATTGCCGGACGGGCTCGAACAGACCTTACGCAGCGGCGCGCGAGCCGTTATTTTGACCCCGCGCGCGCACAACCCAACCGGCTGCAGCCTCAGTGAAGCGAGAGCAGCGGCTATTCGCCAGATCCTGGCTCGCTACCCGCAGGTGCTGGTGATTATTGATGATCACTTCGCATTGTTAGCGGCAACGCCCTGGCACTCCCCTCTGCCCGCCACCACCCAGCGCTGGGCGCTGGTACGCTCCCTGTCAAAAACGCTTGGACCGGACCTGCGTCTGGCGTTTGTCGCCAGCGATAACACCACTTCGACTGCGCTACGGCTGCGGCTCAACGCCGGAAGCCAGTGGGTTAGCCATCTGCTGCAGGGTTTTGCCTTTGCCTGCCTGAATGATAGTGCCTTTACTGCCTCGCTGGCGCAGAGTCGGCGCCATTATCGTCGGCAGAATGAAAAACTGGCCGCAGCCCTGGCCCATCGCGGTTTTCCCACCTCCTCGCCGGGAGATGGACTGAATTTCTGGCTGCCGCTAACGAAACCGAGCCAGCCAATAGCTCTGCGCTTAGCGCGCGCCGGCTGGTTAGTCCGCGAAGGCGAAACGTTCGGTATTCGCACGCCATCACACGGTCTTCGGCTATCGCCGGGGACGTTAAGCGATGAGGAGATTGAGCGCCTGGCTGACGATTTACACCTCGTTCTACAACCCTGACGCCAGAGGCCGGCACTTTATCCGTTCCGTGCAGGAAACGCGCAGCCGGGATTAGTGCGAGATCAAGCTGAAGCCATGGGCATTTTTCGCTAATCTGGTGCTTTATTATCGCCCCCGGAGGAATTCATGGTAAACCCACAGCTAAAAGCAGTCATTGAGGCATGCGACCGCGCAATATCGCAGGAAGACTACGAGACGTTAATGGACTACTACGCAGAGGATGCCCTGCTGGTGGTAACACCGGAGCGGGTCGTGAAAGGCAAGGAGAACATCCGCAAAGCCTTTCTCGCCATTGCCGACTACTTTCAGCATCGGCTGGTGGTGACGCAAGGCAGAATGGAGATACTGGAAGGCGGCGACACTGCGCTGGTGATTATGGAAACCCGACTGGATATCCCGACGGCAGAGTGTGGAACCACCCAAGTCACGCGCCGCGCCACCTATGTTTTTCGTCGCCAGGAGCACCGCTGGCTGTGTACCGTAGATAACTCCTACGGTACCGACCTGCTGGACTCGTCTGTCAGTTAAATCCCCGCCCCCTGGCTGAAGTGCTCTTCGCCAAAAACCCCGGTAGACAGATAGCGATCGCCGCGATCGCAGACGATCGCCACCACTACCGCACAGGGGTTTTCACGCGCGATACGTAACGCGCCGGCCACCGCCCCACCGGAGCTGACACCGCAAAAAATCCCTTCCCGAACCGCCAGCATACGCATGGTGTTTTCCGCGTCCTTCTGATGAATATCCAGCACCGTATCAACCAGCGAAGCATTAAAAATTCCCGGCATATACTCTGCCGGCCAGCGCCGAATCCCCGGAATGCTGCTGCCCTCCTCCGGCTGCAGTCCCACGATACACACCGGCTTATCCTGTTCACGCAGAAAACGGGATACGCCGGTAATGGTGCCGGTGGTGCCCATACTGGAGACAAAATGGCTGATTCGCCCGGCGGTCTGCTGCCAGATTTCCGGCCCGGTGGTGGTGTAATGCGCATAAGGGTTGTCCGGATTATTGAACTGATCCAGCAGTTTCCCTTCGCCACGCTGCGCCATTTCAAGGGCCAGATCGCGCGCACCTTCCATCCCCTGCTCTTTGGTGACCAGAATCAGCTCAGCGCCATAGGCCAACATCGCGGCGCGGCGTTCCTGGCTCATGTTGTCCGGCATCAGGAGCTTCATCCGATAGCCTTTCAGCGCGGCAATCATCGCCAGCGCAATACCGGTATTCCCGCTGGTGGCTTCTATCAGGATGTCGCCGGGCTTTATTTCACCGCGTTTTTCGGCTTCAACGATCATTGAAAGCGCGGCGCGGTCTTTTACTGAACCCGCCGGGTTGTTGCCTTCCAGTTTGACCCAGATTTCACTGCCGTTGTCCGCTCCCATGCGCTGAAGCTTGACCAGAGGGGTATTACCGATGGTGTGTTCTAGTGTATTCACGTTTTTTACTCAATAAAAAAGCCGGGTGGAGCTTAGCTTACCCGGCCTACAAGACGCAGTGATAACTGTAGGCCCGGTAAGTGCAGCGTCACCGGGCGATAAACATATTCAATAAACTATCAGGCTGACTCCGCCAGAGCAATATCCTCACGCGGCTCTATCCGCTGGTTGCCGTTATACAGTCGCGAATTCTGTAAGCCGACAAACAGTCGTTCACCGCGATACGGTGCATCATCGCCCGGCAGCACGACGGTCAGCGGTTCGTCATACCACCCTAATGGCTGAACAACTAATTGGGTGTAGTGCCCTTTCGGACTGGCTTCCAGTACCTGGACCGGCAGCGGTGAATCAAGGCTGGTACGGCGACTGATATCCACTTCCCAGGGGCGCAGGAACAGATCCACCGGCCCTTGATAAGCCGGGGTATATCCCAACGGCCAACGATGGGCACCGACATGGAACTGGCCGCCACGAACAATTCCTTTCAGGCGGTTAACCTCACCCATAAACTCCAGGACGAAGCGGGTGGACGGTTCACGCCAGACCTGTTCCGGCGCATCGGCCTGTTCGATATTGCCCTGGCTCATGACCACCACGCGGTCAGCCACTTCCATTGCTTCTTCCTGGTCATGGGTCACGAATACGCTGGTAAACTTCAGCTCTTCATGCAACTGACGCAGCCAGCGACGCAGCTCTTTGCGTACCTGAGCGTCCAACGCACCAAAAGGTTCATCGAGCAGCAGAATTTGCGGTTCTACGGCCAACGCACGCGCTAACGCCACGCGCTGCTTCTGCCCACCGGAAAGCTGCGCCGGGTAACGATCGGCAAGATGGGCCAGTTGCACCATTTCCAGCAGTCGGGTCACCTTCGCTTTAATTCCGGCGGCGTTCGGACGTTCACGACGCGGTAACACCGTCAGGCCGAAGGCGATATTCTCAAAGACCGTCATATGACGGAACAGCGCATAGTGCTGGAAGACGAAGCCTACTTTACGATCACGGGCGTGAACGCGGCTCACATCGGTGCCATGAAAACGGATATGACCGCTGGATTGATTCTCCAGACCGGCAATAATACGTAGCAGCGTGGTTTTCCCGGAGCCAGATGGCCCCAACAGCGCGACCATCTGTCCGGAAGGGATATCCAGAGAGATATCATTCAGCACCTGAGTGCGTCCAAAAGATTTCTTAATATTGACAATCTCAATGCTCATGATTCCCCTCCAGTTGCGCGCGTTTTTCCTGATTGGCCAGACGCCATTGCAACATACTCTTTAAAAACAAGGTCAAAATAGCCATTAACGTCAGCAGAGCTGCGGCGGTAAAGGAACCGACGGTATTGTAATCCTGCTCCAGCAATTCAATTTGCAGCGGCAGAGACAAAGTTTCACCGCGAATCGAGCCCGAAACCACTGACACGGCGCCAAACTCCCCGATAGCACGAGCATTGGTCAACACCACGCCGTACAACAGCGCCCAGCGAATATTCGGCAGAGTCACCCGGCGGAACATCTGCCAGCCGGACGCGCCGAGCAGAATCGCAGCTTCATCTTCATTACTGCCCTGGCTTATCATCACCGGAACCAGCTCGCGCACCACAAATGGACAGGTGACAAAAATGGTGGCCAGCACCATTCCCGGCCAGGCAAACATGATTTGCAGGTTATGCGCGTCCAGCCAGCCACCGAGCGGGCCGTTCGAACCGTAAAACAGCAAATAGACCAGACCCGCCACCACCGGCGAGACGGCAAAAGGAATATCCAGCAGGGTTAGCAGCAGTTGGCGGCCAGGGAAGTTAAAACGCGTCACCAGCCACGCCAACAGCGTACCGAAAACCAGGTTAACCGGTACGGTAATCAGCGCAATCATCACCGTCAGCCAGATTGCGTGCAGCATGTCCGAGTTAGCCAGGTTTTGCAGTACCGGCATCAGCCCTTTGCTGAAAGCCTGAACGAAGATATAAACCATCGGCACGATCAGAATGAAGGCGGAAACCAATATTCCGGTGCCAATCAGAAACCATTTCCCCCAGTTAATGCGGGGAGCATCGTAACGCTTCAATTGAGTAACTTCCGCCATTAGTGACCTACCACACGTCGACCAAAGCGACTTTGCAGGGTGTTGATGGAAAACAGCAGCAGCAGCGAAGCCGCCAGAATCACCGACGCAATCGCGCTCGCTGCCGGGTAATCAAACTCCTGCAGGCGCACGAAAATCATCAGTGAGGTGACTTCGGTTTTCCATGCAATGTTGCCGGCGATGAAAATCACCGCGCCAAACTCGCCAAGGCTGCGTGTAAATGACAGCGCAACCCCGGCCAGCAGCGCCGGAGAGAGCTCAGGCAGCACCACTTTACGGAAACTCTGTAGGCGCGTGGCGCCCAACGTTTCCGCCGCTTCTTCATATTCCGGCCCCAGCTCTTCCAGTACCGGCTGTACGGTACGGACCACGAAGGGAATGCTGGTAAAGGCCATGGCCACCGCGATACCGAGCCAGGTATAGGTGACCTTGATATCAAACTTCGCCAGCCACTCGCCGTAAAAGCCGTTCACCGAAAACAGTGACGCCAGAGTCAGGCCGGCAACTGCCGTCGGCAGAGCAAACGGCAGGTCCATCAGTGCATCGATCAGCGTGCGGCCCGGAAAGCGATAGCGTGTCAAAATCCAGGCCATCAGCAGGCCAAATACACCATTAAAAATTGAGGCGACAAACGCCGACAGCAGGGTGACTTTGTAGGCCGCCACCACCTGCGCGTTAGTCACCACTTCCCAGTACTGCCCCCAGGTCATCTGCGACAGCTGCATCACCAGCGCACTCAGGGGGAGCAGTAAAATCAAGCAGACAAACAGCAGGCTGGTACCGAGACTCAGGGTAAAACCCGGCAGCACGCGCTTAGATGCAGCAGCAAACATTACTTACGCCCCGCCGCCAACAGTTTGTCCAGCTCACCGCCACTGACAAAGTGGGTTTTCATTACCTGCGGCCAGGAGCCAAACTGGTCTTCGACGCGGAACAGTTCGGTCTGCGGGAATTTATCCTTCAACGTTTCCATCACCTTCGGGTTGTTTACGCGATAGTAATAGTCGGTGATGATCGTCTGTGCCTGTGGGCTATAGAGCCAGTTCAGGTAAGCCTTCGCCGCCTTCTCGGTCCCATTAGCCTTGACGTTTTTATCCACCCAGGCAACCGGGAACTCCGCCAGAATATTGACCTTCGGCACGACCACTTCGAAGCCCTGGTCCTCATACTGTTTGCGAATATTGTTCACTTCCGATTCAAAAGTAATCAGGACGTCGCCGAGTCCACGTTCAACGAAGGTTGTGGTCGCGCCGCGGCCACCGGTATCAAACACTTCGACGTTTTTCAGGAACTGGGTCATAAACTGTTCGGTTTTCGCCTTATCGCCGCCGTCGGCTTTATCTGCAGCTCCCCATGCCGCCAGATAGGTATAGCGTGCATTGCCAGACGTTTTCGGATTCGGGAAAATCAGCTTCACGTCCGGGCGCACCAGATCGCTCCACTCATGAATATTTTTCGGGTTTCCCTTACGGACCAGGAACGCCATGGTGGAGTAGAACGGCGAGCTGTTGTTCGGCAGACGGCTTTGCCAGTCGGCGGGAATCAGATTACCTTTGTCATGCAGGATCTGTACATCCGTTATCTGGTTATAGGTCACCACATCGGCTTTTAAGCCCTGCAATATGGCCAGCGCCTGTTTAGACGAGCCGGCATGAGATTGTTTGATCGTCAGCTTATCGCCGGCATTATCTTTCGCCCACTGCTGTTCAAACGGTGGATTAAGGGCGGCAAACAGCTCGCGGGAGACATCATAAGAGCTGTTCAGCAACTCAGTCGCCTGCGCCTGCGCAACCAGCAGCATGGAAGCAGCCAGTGCCAGATATCCTTTGTTCAGTGATTTAACCGCCATTGCGCACCCTTATTAATTTGATGACTTTCTTATAGCCATAATATTTATAACGGGTATGAAAGGAGTAACGGTTTTATATACCGTTTGGCGATTTGGAAGTCGAAAAGAGAATAAGCCGTTTACAAATCATTACGGAGACGGGCTTCCGGCGTGATTTTCCCTCTATGAGACAGGACAAGAAGTCAAGGTGGATAAGGGGTTAAGTCAGACGATGCCATCAAGCCGGGAGAAGGTTATCTGCCCTCTCCCGAACAGAAGAGGGACAGAGTCAACCCAGGGATTACAACGCCTGGAGACGATCCCGCGACGGAGCGAAGTAGTAGCCGCCAGTCACGGGCCTGGTAAAACGCAACATGGCATCGCGCTTGCCGTCGGTATCGCCAAACATGCTCAACAGCTGCTGTTCAATGTTATGGATACGCGCGCAGTAAGCACAGAAATAGAGACCGTGGGTGCCGCTGGCGGTACCGTAAGGCAGGCTCTGGCGTACAATCTTCAGCCCTTTACCATCCTCTTTTAAGTCGACGCGACTCAAATGCGACGTGGTCGGACGATCGTCGCCGTCAATCTCTTCGTTCGCTTCTTTGGTCCGGCCAATCATCATCTCCTGGTCCGGAACGCTCATGCGATTCAACTGCCGGAGATTATGCTCCCAGCGCTGAACGAACACATAACTGCCGCCAGCATCCACGCCATCTTTGATGATCGCCACCTCACGACGGGTCTCAAGACCGGCCGGGTTTTCCGTGCCGTCGACAAAACCGCTCAGATCGCGCTCTTCAATCCAGCGGAAACCGTGAACTTCTTCTTTCACGTCGATCGCCTCGCCAAAGGCCGCCATGGCCGCTTGAGCAACGGAGAAGTTCACCTCATGACGGGCAGAGAGGATATGAATCAGTACATCGTACTGGGTGGACGGCGCCAGACCCTTGCCGTAGACCGGGAAATCTTTCAGCTCTTCGGCACCGACACCGCCGCTCAACTGGCGCCAGACATTATGGCCAAAAGCCACCACGGCACCCAGTTGTGCATCCGGAAATTGCGTTTGAAAGGTCGCTAATTTATCAATAAAGACTTTGCTGGCTTCGCGCAGGGCGTTGACGTCCCCTTTGACATTGGCTTCAATCCAAATCGCCGCACGGCAATGTTCCGGCAAAATGCCGCTCTGAACCTGAGACATCGCTCCTCCTGAAATGATACAACCACAACACTGTGGCACTTTTATCGCGCTATTGTACCCGTTTTTTCCCGGTGCCGTGTCTCTTCAGATCAAATTAGCCGCGCCAGATAATTTTGCTGATTTTCCAGTTTTTCAACGTGTCGTCGGAAGGCATCAGCTCTTCCGGACCATTCCATTGGCCGGTAAAAGCGTAGCTGATATGCTGGCTGCCGTCCGCCTGGCACTCCACCACGGCGCCATTATCACTTACGCCTTTCTGACAATGACCAAAGGCTTTGCTGTACAGCTCGCTAAACGGCGTGCCAACCTGAACGCCGCGGTCCGTTTTAATCTCGCTATCCCGCACTTCAATACGGTTGATGGTTCCGCCATCACCGTTAATGGTCATCGCGACTTTGTCATCTTTCAGCGCCTCAAAGTAGCGTACGATATTACCGTTGGCGGCTTTCATTCCGCTGCGCAGGCGATAGCTCCCGCCAAGCGCATCGCTGATGGCCTGTTCATTGAGTGGTGTTGTGGCCGTCAGTTTACCCACGCCCTGCTCGGTCACTTCCATTGAGGAGCCAAACCAGTTCCACGGATAGGCCGCCGACCAGTTAACCGTACTCATAGTAGAGCAGCCGGTTAATGCCAGCGGTAAAGCGCAGAGAAGTAAACGTAGCGATTTCATGACACAGTCCTTTCTTGTTTATTTGACGCCTGTTGGAGTACAGGATCGGTAAAAAGTGCCGTTAAACCCGATCTTCCTGAAAACAGGCTTTAAGCCGACGGCTGGCTAACAGCCACCAGCAGGCATAGAGATCTGCGACCAGCAGGCCGATAGTCAGCATCGAAGGCGACTCGCCGCTCAACCATAACAGCGGTTGCCAGAGCAGCAGCAGCGTCTGAGAAAGCACCAGCAGCCAGCGCATTAGCGGCCAGAGACGGGGAAAGCGCTGCCGCTGCCCGCTCACGATAAACGCCGCTACCGCCGGAATGCCCGGCAATAACCCTAGCCAGAAATTGTCGTGATCGGGATAGAACAGGTTCAGTAACACATCGCCCTGCTGGTGGGAGGCCCCCGCCATAATGAACAGCACCCAAGTCCGCGCCTGCAGCAACAGGACGCACCAGAACAGAAACGGCAGCCTGAGCCGGCCGTGGGCATCAAAATCAGAGGGAATAAACTCAGTATTCTTCATCTTCAATCAAACGTTTACCCAGACTCAGAACATCGGCATATTCGTAACCAAGTCGTTCATACATTCCCTGCACGACCTGATTATCATCGCGCACCATGATGTTAATTTTCGGGCAGCCGCGAGCAATCAGCTTTTTTTCCAACCGGTTCAGCAGCGCATTGGCGATACCGCGGCCGCGATATTCCGGATGCACACCCAGGTAGTAGGCGGAACCGCGATGGCCGTCATAGCCCCCCATCACCGTGCCCACCACCTCACCATTCACTTCCGCGACCAGAAACAGGCTGACATCGTGGTTAACCTTACGCTCAATGTCCATTTCCGGGTCATTCCACGGGCGCAGAAGCTCGCAACGCTCCCACAGCGTAATCACTTCTTCGAAATCTTGCTGGCGAAAAACGCGTATCTCCATGGTATTCCCCATTTTTCAGGCTTAAAAACAGCGATTATGGCGCGATTTCAGCGGATAGCCAATATCAGGCGAAATGAAGTGGAAAAAATGACATAATACGCGCTGTCATGTATTGAAATGAAAAGTAAAACAATTCTTATTTTGAATGGTCGTAACGGAAAACGCGATACGATATAACACCAGGTACCACTTGTTTGCAATTCAGGCCGAATGAGCACTTTTAAACCATTAAAAATACTTGCTTCGCGCCGTCAGGTGCTGAAAGCAGGACTGGCTGCCATGACCCTTTCCGGGGTTTCATCGCAGGTCATCGCAAAAGAACAACCGCTGACGACGTCCAATGGCCACAGTAAACCTGCGGCGAAAAAGGCGGGCGCTAAACGGATCGTTATGCTCGATCCCGGACATGGCGGTATTGATACCGGCGCTATTGGTCATAACGGATCCAAAGAGAAGCACGTCGTACTGGCGATTGCCAAAAACGTCCGCAGCATCCTGCGCAATAACGGTATTGACGCGCGCCTGACGCGTTCCGGCGATACCTTTATCCCGCTGTACGACCGCGTGGAAATTGCCCACCAGCACGGCGCCGATCTCTTTATGTCGATTCACGCTGACGGCTTTACCAATCCCAGCGCGGCCGGCGCTTCGGTATTTGCCCTCTCTAACCGCGGCGCAAGTAGCGCCATGGCGAAATACCTCTCCGATCGCGAAAACCGCGCCGATGAGGTCGCCGGTAAAAAAACCACGGATAAGGACCATCTTTTGCAGCAGGTACTGTTTGACCTGGTGCAGACCGATACTATTAAAAACAGCCTGACGCTGGGTTCGCATATCCTGAAAAATATTAAGCCGGTGCATAAACTGCATAGCCGCAACACTGAACAGGCCGCCTTCGTGGTATTGAAGTCGCCGTCAATCCCGTCCGTATTGGTTGAAACCTCATTTATCACCAACCCGGGCGAAGAAAAACTGTTAGGTACCTCCGCGTTCCGGCAAAAAATCGCCAGCGCGATCGCTTCCGGCATCATCAGCTACTTCCACTGGTTTGATAACCAGAAGGCCCACTCAAAGAGACGTAAATGAAGCCCGATGCGCAACAGGTAAAACGCTACCTCCTCCAGCTCCAGGAGATCATTTGCCAGAAACTGAGCGCCATTGACGGCGGTGAATTTGTCGAAGATAGCTGGCAGCGCGAAGGTGGTGGTGGCGGTCGCAGTCGGGTTCTGCGTGATGGCGACGTATTTGAGCAGGCGGGCGTGAACTTCTCCCACGTTCACGGCGACGCCATGCCAGCTTCAGCAACGGCGCATCGCCCGGAACTGGCCGGTCGTAGTTTTGAGGCGATGGGGGTCTCTCTGGTGGTGCATCCGTGGAATCCTTATGTGCCAACCAGCCATGCCAATGTGCGTTTTTTCATTGCTGAAAAACCGGGCGCTGAACCGGTGTGGTGGTTCGGCGGTGGGTTTGACCTGACGCCCTTCTACGGCTTTGAGGAAGATGCGGTTCACTGGCATCGCACGGCTCACGATCTGTGTCAGCCCTTCGGCGAAGAGGTTTATCCGCGCTATAAAAAATGGTGCGATGACTATTTCTACCTGAAGCATCGTCACGAGCAGCGCGGAATTGGCGGCCTGTTTTTTGACGATTTAAATACCCCGGATTTTGACCACGCCTTCGCCTTTATGCAGGCGGTGGGCAACGGCTATACGGACGCCTATCTGCCGATAGTTGAGCGGCGCAAAGCTATGCCCTATGGCGAGCGCGAGCGGAGTTTTCAGCTCTATCGTCGTGGCCGCTACGTGGAATTCAATCTGGTGTGGGATCGCGGGACGCTGTTTGGCCTGCAGACCGGCGGGCGCACGGAGTCGATTCTGATGTCGATGCCGCCGCTGGTGCGCTGGGAGTATGACTACCGGCCGGAAGAAGACAGCCCGGAGGCTGCCCTGAGTAAATTTATCCAGGTCCGCGAGTGGATTTAAGCCGGGTGGCGCCTTCACCTGCCCGGCCAGTGTTATCCCGCAGGTCGGGTTAGCGCAGCGCCACCCGACAAACCCTTACAGCGGCTGAGTCTGAGCCTCGACTACCGCCAGCGCGACCATATTAACGATGCGACGTACAGAAGCGATCGGTGTCAGAATATGGACCGGCTTCGCCACGCCCATCAGCACCGGCCCAACGGTCACCCCTTCCGAACTGGAGACCCGCAGCAGGTTATAGCTAATGCGCGCGGCTTCCATATTCGGCATCACCAGAATGTTGGCCGAGCCTTTGAGCGGGCTGTCCGGCATCCGCTCATGGCGAATACTTTCCACCAGCGCAGCATCGCCGTGCATTTCACCATCAATCATCAGATCCGGTGCCAGCGCTTTGACTCGCGCCAGCGCTTCGCGCATTTTGCTGGCTGACGGGCAATCAGAGGAACCGAAGTTGGAGTGCGACAGCAGTGCCACGCGCGGCTCAATACCAAAACGACGGACGCTTTCCGCCGCCATCAGCGTGATTTCCGCCAGTTGCTCCGGCGTAGGATCGTTATTGACGTAGGTGTCGGCGATAAAGGTGTTGCCGCTTGGCAGCAACAGCGCATTCATGGCCCCCGCGGTGCTGACGCCGTCACGGTAGCCGAACAGCGGTTGAATGACCCCATAATGCTCATGATAGTCGCCGATGGTACCGCAGATCATGGCGTCCGCCTCACCACGGTGCACCATGATTGCGCCAATGATCGTCGTATTGGCAATCACCGCCCGTTGCGCCTGCTCTTGGGTCACGCCGCGACGTTTCATGAGCTGATAATATTCGCCCCAGTACTCTTTAAAGCGCGGATCGGATTCGTTATTGACGATCTCAAAATCCACACCGGCTTTGATCTGCAGCCCCAGCTTCTGGATACGCATTTCAATGACGCTCGGACGGCCGATCAGAATCGGTTTTGCCAGCCCCAGCGACACCAGTTCCTGCGTAGCGTGCAGGACGCGCGTCTCTTCACCTTCCGCCAGCACTACGCGCTTAGGCTCTTTGCGCGCCTGCGAGAAAATCGGCTTCATGAACAGATTGGTTTTGTAGACAAACTCGCTGAGCTTCTCAATATAGATGTCGAAGTCGGCAATCGGACGCGTGGCTACGCCGGAGTCCATCGCCGCTTTGGCGACCGCCGGGGCGATCTTGACGATCAGGCGCGGATCGAACGGTTTCGGAATGATATATTCCGGGCCAAAGCTCAGATCCTGATCACCGTAGGCAGAGGCAACCACTTCGCTCTGTTCAGCATGCGCCAGTTCAGCTATCGCGTGGACCGCAGCCAGCTTCATCTCTTCGTTAATCGCCGTGGCGCCGACGTCCAGCGCACCGCGGAAGATGAACGGGAAGCACAGCACGTTGTTGACCTGGTTCGGGTAGTCTGAGCGCCCGGTACAGATGATCGCGTCTTCGCGAACCTGCTTCGCCAGCGGTGGCAGAATCTCCGGTTCCGGGTTAGCCAGCGCGAGGATCAGCGGCGCGCGGGCCATTTTTTTCACCATCTCTGGCGTCAGCACTTTCGGGCCTGAACAGCCGAGGAAAATATCCGCCCCGTCAATCACATCGTCCAGCGTGCGTTTGCCGTCATCCTCTACCGCGTAGGCCGCTTTGGTCTCTGCCATATGAGGCTCACGGCCTTTGTAGATAACGCCTTTGGAGTCGCAGACCACGATATTGTGTTTCTGCATACCCAGCGCCACCAGCAGATTCATGCAGGCAATCGCCGCCGCGCCCGCGCCGGATACCACCATTCGAATGTCGGAGAGATTTTTTTCAACCACCCGCAGGCCGTTAATAATTGCAGCGGTGCTGATAATGGCCGTACCGTGCTGATCGTCATGGAATACCGGAATATTCATGCGCTCGCGCAGCTTTTGCTCGATATAGAAACACTCTGGCGCTTTGATATCTTCAAGATTGATGCCGCCGAAGGTGGGCTCCAGCGCCGCCACAACATCAATAAATTTATCCGGGTCCAGCTCATCGACTTCGATATCGAACACATCAATACCGGCGAATTTTTTAAACAAAACGCCCTTGCCTTCCATCACCGGCTTACCGGCTAGCGCGCCGATATTCCCCAGCCCCAGTACCGCGGTACCGTTGGAGACAACGGCCACCAGGTTGCCACGGGCGGTATATTTGTAGGCGGCCAGCGGATCTTTCTCTATTTCCAGACAAGGTGCTGCCACGCCTGGCGAGTAGGCCAGCGCCAGATCGCGCTGAGTGGCCAGAGGCTTGGTAGGGACAACCTGAATTTTCCCGGGGACGGGAAACTCATGGAAATCGAGGGCGCTTTGTTTCAACTGCTCATCCATTTTATTGTTCCTTTCACGTATCGGTCGTAAGGGGTGTGCGTAATAATTATCCTGGTGCCCACCCTAATGTGGCGCATAGTATCTCGCCTGATGGCTTTTCAAACTTTGAACGCCGCCAAACTCTCGTCATTGCAAATAGTATATTTGTTATCGATTCATAACATTTATGTAACCTGATTTCGAAAGCAATCATAATCCCGTCTGCTATGCTTTTTAGTTATCCATCCCATAAACGTCTCGACCGACAATCAACAAAAACTCATGCAACATCTTGTTTCAGGAGTCCATTATGTCCCGAAGAGAACTTGCCAACGCCATTCGCGCCCTGAGCATGGACGCCGTACAAAAAGCTAACTCCGGCCACCCTGGCGCCCCGATGGGGATGGCGGATATCGCCGAAGTCCTGTGGAATGATTTCCTTAAACACAATCCCGGGAATCCGCACTGGTACGACCGTGACCGCTTTGTGCTCTCAAACGGTCATGCGTCCATGCTGCTGTATAGCTTGCTGCATCTGACCGGCTATGATCTGCCGCTATCCGAATTGAAAAACTTTCGCCAGTTACATTCGAAAACGCCCGGTCACCCGGAGCACGGCTATACTCCCGGTGTCGAGACCACAACTGGCCCGCTTGGTCAGGGGCTGGCCAACGCCGTCGGCATGGCGATTGCCGAGCGCACGCTGGCGGCGCAATTTAACCGTCCCGGTCATGACATCGTCGATCACTATATCTGGGTGTTTATGGGCGATGGCTGTCTGATGGAGGGGATTTCCCACGAAGCCAGCTCACTGGCGGGCACGCTGGGTCTCGGCAAGCTCATTGGCTTCTACGACCATAACGGCATCTCAATCGATGGTAAAACCGATGGCTGGTTCAGCGACGATACTGCCGCGCGCTTTCGGGCCTATCACTGGCACGTGATTGGCGATATTGACGGCCACGACCCGCAGGCAGTGAAACAGGCGATTCTCGAGGCGCAAAGCGTCACGGATAAACCTTCACTGATCATTTGCCGCACCGTGATTGGCTATGGCTCACCGAATAAAGCCGGTTCGGAAGAGTCCCACGGTGCAGCGCTGGGGGAAAAAGAGGTGGCGTTAACCCGCGAGAAGCTGGGCTGGAAATATCCGCCGTTCGAGATCCCCAAAGAGATTTATCAGCAATGGGATGCCCGACCGCGCGGCGAACAGGCAGAACAGACGTGGAATCAGCAGTTCGCCGCTTATCAGCAGCAGTATCCTGACCTGGCGGCGGAGCTGAAACGCAGAATGGACGGCGCTCTGCCCGAGAACTGGGGCAATACGGTACACAATTATATCGCGCAATTGCAGGCCGAGCCGGCGAAAATTGCCAGCCGTAAAGCGTCGCAAAACGCCCTGAACGCCTATGGCCCGATGCTGCCCGAATTGCTGGGCGGGTCGGCGGATCTGGCGCCGAGCAACCTCACCATCTGGTCCGGGTCAACATCCATTAAAGAGGACATCGCGGGCAACTATATTCATTATGGCGTACGTGAGTTCGGCATGACGGCAATCGGCAACGGAATTGCCCTCCATGGCGGCTTTATCCCATATACATCCACCTTCCTGATGTTCGTCGAATATGCGCGTAACGCGGCACGAATGGCGGCACTAATGAAGGCCAGACAGATTATGGTCTATACCCATGATTCGATTGGGCTCGGGGAAGATGGTCCCACTCATCAGGCGGTCGAACAGCTCGCCAGTCTGCGACTGACACCAAACTTCAGCACCTGGCGCCCCTGCGATCAGGTCGAAACGGCGGTCGCGTGGCAGGCGGCGATTGAACGACAAACCGGCCCCACCGCGCTGATTCTGTCGCGGCAAAATCTGGCGCAAATGGCGCGAACACCGCAACAGGTACAGAATATTGCCCGCGGCGGCTACGTACTGAAAGATGCGGGGGGCAAACCGGATTTAATCCTGATAGCCACCGGTTCCGAAGTGGAGATAACCGTGCAGGCGGCAGAAAAATTGCTCGCTAAAGGGGTTAACGTGCGGGTTGTGTCCCTGCCCTCAACCGATGTTTTCGATGCGCAAGATGAGGCATACCGGGAGTCGGTTCTTCCGGCTAACGTCAGTGCCAGAATTGCCGTTGAGGCCGGTATCGCCGACTACTGGTATAAATATGTTGGGCTGAAGGGCGCCATCGTGGGAATGAGAAGCTTCGGTGAATCGGCGCCAGCGGATAAACTCTTCCCGTTCTTTGGCTTCACCGCCGACCATATTGTCAGTCTTGCGGATGAGATAGGTAACGGGTAACCCATAGCGTGGGCCAGGCATCTGGCCCCTGCCAGTTATCGCACTGCGGCTGTTGCGCATAGCGGACCAGGCTAAACCGCTGACCATCATAGCGCCAGCGGGTCTGAACCCCGCAATCGCCGGGGCCGCGCCCTTTATCCAACGTCACCAGCTCGTGCCGTCGCTCATCAATACTGGCATTAATCAGTTCAATGTCACGTGCCGCATTGCCAGGCGGCTGGAAGGGCAGCGTCAGACGAACCTGGCGAGCCACATACGGCCGCTGGCGCGACACCAGCCAGGCCAGCCAGATGGTGTTGTAGGCCCCAGCTTCGCAGCTGACCATCAGTAGCACCTTCTCCTCCGTCAACGCGGTAACCCGAATCTCACGGCGGAAAGGGTCCAGCGAACAGGTGCTATTGTTCATCCGCTCGTTGCCGTAATCCATCAGGTCATTGAGTTCATCCCGGCTGAGCGGTGATTGCGAGAAGTCGATTTTACCCACCGCTCGCAGCGCAGGCGCAGGCGGCACGCTAAGCGGCGGCTCTTCGCCCTTCTCCACCCAAGCGGTTTCACTGCCGACACGCTTTTGATGGCTATCAATAAACAACAACGCAGCTTTCAGCCCTTGCAGAGAAATACTTTGCAGTCCGTTAATCAGGGTTATCGCCCGCCCTTTCTGCACCTGCTGGAGAAAAGCATCGATCGTCACGCTATCCCCGGTATTGATCAGCTTATCCGCAACCTGCCAGTGTTTATCGGTCAAGGCCAGTGGTTTACCGTCAAGCAAAAGACGAGGCGCGATCGGCGCCAGGGCGGCAACCGGGTTACCGATCCCCCCCAGCTCAATGCGCAGGCTGGCATCCGTAACGGCGCCGGCACTGCGGCTGAGGGTCATAACCAGTCCGTGATGCAGACCAACGTTGCGAGCGACGCAGAAATTCTGATTATTGCAGGTGACCAGCCAGTCGCCGAACAGCTGTTGTACCGGCGCCGCCCACGCCCACGACGTCGGTAGCAAACCGAAAAACAGAAAAAAAAGAACCCGATAAAGCATGTGCGGCACAACCTCAGAGAAGAACGCTCAAAACAGCCGTCATCTTCACCAGCGGCAGCACGTTACTCAATCAGATTTATCAGATAACCCTGCCATCAGTCCCGATGTTTGCAGATACTGCAGCAGGATCACTGCCTTTCCATCGCGTATCTCGCCGCTGTCAACCATCTGCAATGCCTGGCTGAAAGGCAGCTCCAGCACGTCGATATCTTCATCTTCAACGCCACCACCGCGCGTTTTGCGCTGCGCATCGCTGTACTCGGCGATAAAGAAATGAACAATTTCGGTCACCCCGCCGGGAGACATATACAGCTCGAACAGCTTATGCGCTTCGCCAACTTCGTACCCGGTCTCTTCGATGGCCTCTTTGCGGATGCAGGCTTCGGGCTCGTCGTTATCCAACAACCCGGCGCAGGTTTCGATCAGCATTCCGTCCTCGTTACCGTTGACCCAGGTCGCGACACGAAACTGACGGACCAACACGACGGTTTGCTTACGGCGGTTATACAACAGCACCGTGGCGCCGTTGCCGCGATCGTAAACCTCGCGCTTATGACGAACCACGCTGCCATCGCTACGCGTCAGCTCGTAGGTCATATTGCGCAAAATAAAGTAGTTCTCAGAGAGGAGTTTATCTTTGATAACGTTGATGTTGAGTGACATACGGCCCCGCAGCGTGGAATGACACTGTCATACTACGCTGCAGAGCCGGGTTTGTCGTTAGTGAAGCAAGGCCGATTTTACACCGAGATAATCCATGATCCCCTGTGCCGCATGGCGGCCTTCGGCCATCGCCGTCACCACCAAATCGGCACCGCGAACGGCATCTCCGCCGGCAAAAATTTTGTCGTGCGTGGTCTGATAGCGGTAGCGGCTCTCTACGCTGGCCTTAATCCGCCCCCGGCTATCGAGCTGTACGCCGACGGACTCCAGCCACGGCATCCCATGGGGGTGGAAACCAAAGGCCATGATCACCGCATCGGCTGGCATCACGAACTCGCTGCCCGGCAACGGCGATGGACTGCGTCGCCCCTGTGCATCCGGCTCGCCCAGCTGCGTGCGCAGAAAACGTATGCCGTTAACCCGACCGTCACTATCCAGTTCCAGCGTCACCGGCTGAACGTTAAATTCAAACTCCGCCCCTTCTTCACGGGCATTTTTCACCTCTTTTTTCGACCCCGGCATATTGACCTCATCGCGACGATAGGCACAGGTCACCTTTTTCGCCCCGTGACGCAGCGCGGTGCGCACGCAATCCATTGCCGTATCGCCGCCCCCCAGCACCACGACATTCAGCCCTCGGGTATTGATGAAAGGCTCTTCGGGTTTCTCGCTTAGACCCATGACGTGCTTAGTATTGGCAATCAGGAACGGCAGCGCGTCATAAACGCCCGAGGCTTCTTCATTCGGCAGCCCCGCTTTCATGGAACGATAGGTTCCGGCGCCGACAAATACCGCATCGTACCCGGCCAGCAATGTGGTTAACGCCACGTCCTTGCCCACTTCACACTTCAGTTCAAAGCGGATACCCATTTCAGTAAAAATCTCCCGTCGCCGGGCCAGCAGCGACTTATCCAGCTTGAAAGCCGGAATGCCAAAAGTCAGCAAACCGCCAATTTCCGGATGACGGTCAAATACCACCGGCTGCACGCCGTTTCGGATCAACCGGTCAGCGCAGGCCAGCCCCGCAGGCCCGGCACCGATAATGGCCACTTTTTTTCCGCTGTCGACAACCCGGGAGAGGTTCGGTCGCCAGCCTTGCGCCAGCGCCTGGTCGGAGATATAGCGCTCAATGTTGCCAATCGTCACCGCACCCTGTTCATCATGTAGCGTACAGGCCCCTTCACACAGGCGATCCTGCGGGCAAACGCGACCAGTTATCTCCGGCAGACAGTTGGTCTGATGGGACAGCGCCACAGCAGTGTCGATATCCCCCGCGTGTACCCGTTCAATCCACTGGGGAATCGTGTTATGCAGCGGACAGGTCCATTCGCAGATACTGTGTTCCCCGCACTGTAGGCAGCGCTCCGAAGCCTGCTGGGCCTGCCCGGCGTTAAAAGGCTGAACGATCTCGGCGAAATCCCTCCTCCGGACGGCCGCGGCCCGTTTATCCGCCTCGCTACGCAGTGAAGTTGCCGCCATTTGACTGACTTTTGCACCACCTTGCGCTAATGCCATATCACCTGGATGGGTATGCCACGGCCGCGCATCCAGACGCGCCGTACTCAGGCGTCGCTGTTTAGCCATCGTAGAAAGGGTCGCTTCCGTCGCCAGCTGCAGCGCCTGCGCCGGACAATTTTGCACACAGGCTGGTCCGCCTTCACGGCCACTGCACAGATCGCATTTATGTGCAGTGGCTTTCACTTTCTCCGCTGCCGCCGGTAACAGCACGATCTCCATGACGCCAAACGGACAGGCCACCATGCAGGATTTACAGCCGATGCACTTTTCCTCGTCAACCTGCACGCTGTCATTTATGTGGCGAATGGCATCATTCGGGCAACTGCGAGCACAGGGGGCGCTTTCACAATGGCGACATGTTATTGCGTTACGTTTTTGCTCGTGCTTCATCACGCTAATGCGCGGTAAGAAGCGCTGCGGGGTCAGAACGTGCTGTTCGTCGTTGTGTGCCATCACGCAGGCCACTTCGCAGGCTTTGCAGCCGATGCATTTGCGACTATCGCTGATAATAAAGTGGTTCATGGTATCCTTCGGTCTTCGGTTAATAACCCCTCGATTCGCATGACTATTTATTACCCGACAAAACGGGGCAGGAACAATGTTCATTTGCCCGGAATAGCGTTTTTCTGGCGATAACCCGTTTTGGATCAAATTCCTTGAGTTAACTGAAATTGCGTTTTATTTAATGTAGCAAGCAGAAAAAAATCTGACGAAGACAAACAGACACCAGGGTAAGCTGCAGTTTTTGCGCAGCGAGTCGGAGAGTTCTTTACGGTGTCGCTAAAGGCACACGATAAATTACACTATCTCCTTAATTTCTCCACGTTTGTCCGTGGAGTTGCCTATAAAGTGTCACAGACTGTGCGGTAACAAAAATGTACACAATGAGGTCTCAATTCTGATGGCGAATTTTTTTATCGATCGCCCCATTTTCGCGTGGGTTCTGGCGATCCTGCTCTGCCTGACCGGAACGCTCGCAATCTTGTCACTTCCCGTTGAGCAGTATCCCGATCTTGCGCCGCCTAACGTACGCATTACCGCCAATTACCCGGGGGCTTCCGCACAAACGCTGGAAAATACCGTCACTCAGGTTATCGAACAAAATATGACTGGCCTCGATAACCTGATGTATATGTCTTCCCAGAGCAGCTCTTCAGGTCAGGCGACGATTACGCTGACCTTTACCGCCGGAACGGATCCCAACGAGGCCATGCAGCAGGTACAAAACCAGCTGCAATCGGCAATCAAAAAACTGCCTCAGGATGTTCAAAATCAGGGGGTGACGGTACGTAAAACCGGTGATACCAACATCCTGACTATCGCGTTCGTGTCTACTGACGGCAGCATGGATAAGCAGGATATCGCCGACTACGTGGCCAGTAACATTCAGGAACCGCTCAGCCGCGTTAACGGGGTTGGCGACATTACAGCCTACGGCTCGCAATACTCAATGCGCATCTGGCTTGATCCGGCCAAACTCACTAGCGTGCAGATGACGGCGAAAGATGTCACCGACGCCATCAAATCACAGAATGCGCAGATTGCGGTCGGCCAGCTTGGCGGTACGCCATCGGTTAATAATCAGTCGCTCAATGCCACCATTAACGCCCAGTCGCTGCTACAAACGCCGCAGCAGTTCCGTGATATTACGCTGCGGGTTAATCCGGACGGTTCGCTGGTGACGCTTGGCGATGTGGCGAAAGTTGAACTGGGCGCGGAAAGCTACGATAACCTCAGCCGCTATAACCGTAACCCGGCCTCCGGCCTTGGTGTGCAACTGGCCTCTGGGGCAAACGAAATGCAGACCGCGGAGCTGGTGCTCAATCGCCTGGACGAGTTGTCGCAATATTTCCCGCACGGCCTTGAGTATAAAATTGCCTATGAAACCACCTCCTTCGTCAAGGCTTCTATCCATGACGTGGTGAAAACCTTGCTGGAAGCTATCGCGCTGGTCTTCCTGGTGATGTACCTGTTCCTGCAAAACATCCGTGCAACGCTCATCCCAACGATTGCTGTGCCAGTGGTCCTGATGGGGACCTTCGCCATCCTGTTTGCCTGCGGCTACAGTATCAACACCCTGACGATGTTCGCGATGGTGCTGGCGATAGGTCTGCTGGTGGATGATGCCATCGTGGTCGTCGAGAATGTTGAGCGCATCATGAGCGAAGAGGGCCTTTCGCCGCGTGAAGCGACACGAAAATCCATGGGCCAGATTCAGGGGGCGCTGGTCGGGATCGCTATGGTACTGTCGGCGGTTTTTATCCCGATGGCCTTCTTTGGCGGCACAACTGGCGCCATTTACCGCCAGTTTTCTATTACCATCGTTTCGGCGATGGTGCTGTCGGTACTCGTGGCCATGATCCTGACCCCGGCACTGTGCGCCACCTTGCTAAAACCGATGAAGAAGGGTGAAGAACACGGGAAAAAAGGTTTCTTTGGCTGGTTTAACCGCATGTTCAACCGCAACGCCAGCCGCTACGAAACCGCGGTGGGCAAAATTCTTCACCGTTCGCTGCGCTGGATAGTGATCTACGCGCTGCTATTGGGGGGCATGGTCTTTATGTTCTTACGCCTCCCGACGTCGTTCCTGCCCCAGGAAGACCGCGGCATGTTCCTGACCTCGGTGCAGTTGCCGAGCGGCGCAACGCAACAGCAGACCTTAAAAGTCGTGCAAAAAGTTGAGGACTATTTCTTTAGCCATGAACAGGCCAACGTTGCTTCGATTTTCGCCTCCGTTGGTTCTGGCCCGGGAGGCAACGGTCAGAACGTCGCGCGCATGTTTATCCGCCTCAAAGACTGGGGTGAACGCGATGCGAAAACCGGCACCTCGTTTGCGATCATTGAACGTGCGACAAAAGCCTTTAACAACATTAACGAGGCGCGCGTCTTTGCCACTAACCCACCGGCAATCAGCGGGCTGGGCAGTTCCGCCGGCTTTGATATGGAGCTTGAAGACCACGCCGGCAACGGACACGAGGCCCTCATGGCAGCCCGCGACACGCTGCTCGATCTGGCGGCAAAAGACGATCGACTGACCCGGGTGCGCCATAACGGCCTTGACGATAGCCCGCAACTGCAGATTGATATCGATCAGCGGAAAGCCCAGGCGCTGGGCGTTGCGATTGACGATATCAACAACACCTTGCAAACCGCCTGGGGCTCAAGCTACGTGAACGATTTTATGGACCGCGGCCGCGTGAAGAAAGTCTACGTCCAGTCCGCCGCCCCTTACCGCATGCTGCCTGACGATATTAATCTGTGGTACGTACGCAACAGCAGTGGCACGATGGTGCCCTTCTCGGCATTTGCCACATCGCACTGGCAAACCGGCTCCCCGCGTCTGGAACGCTATAACGGCTACTCGGCGGTGGAAATCATCGGTGAAGCGGCTCCGGGCATCAGCACCGGTACCGCGATGGATATCATGGAAGAGCTGACCAGACAGTTGCCAAACGGCTTTGGGCTCGACTGGACGGCCATGTCCTATCAGGAACGGCTGTCAGGCGCGCAAGCACCGGCACTGTACGCCATTTCGCTACTGGTAGTGTTCTTGTGTCTGGCAGCGCTGTACGAAAGCTGGTCTATCCCCTTTTCGGTCATGCTGGTGGTGCCGCTGGGCGTTATCGGTGCCCTGCTGGCCACCTGGATGCGCGGCCTTGAAAATGATGTCTACTTCCAGGTTGGTCTGCTAACGGTCATCGGCCTGTCGGCGAAAAACGCCATTCTGATCGTCGAATTTGCTAATGAGCTAAACGAGAAAGGGGAAGATTTGCTCGCCGCCACACTGTCGGCCTGTCGCCAGCGTCTGCGTCCGATCCTGATGACTTCACTGGCCTTTATTTTTGGGGTCCTGCCGATGGCGACCAGCACCGGCGCCGGTTCCGCTAGCCAGCATGCCGTCGGCACCGGGGTGATGGGCGGGATGATTTCCGCCACCATTCTGGCTATCTTTTTCGTTCCGCTATTCTTCGTGCTGGTTCGTCGACGCTTCCCGCAAAAAGATCGTCCGCAATAACCCGGCAGGGTCCTGAGCGTCCCGTGTCTTCCCCGCGAAATAACAAAAAGGCGACTGTAATAGTCGCCTTTTTTTATCTGCTTACAGCCGCCGGACTATTATTTTAGCCGTACGATTACCCTGCTCACATTGAGGATTTTATTTCCGAAGCATGCCTTCAATAAAATCTTTCCAGTTCCCTAGTTCATGTTCAATCATAATAGCCTCTCTTATTATTATGGGTGATTTTAAGCAAATTGGTTTGGGAAAGGAAGTGCATCAAGGTTATCGCTGCGATTGCTGGTAACCCCTTCTACGCTATCATCTCTCTGATTTGCTGCTACTATGAGCCTGAGAATGCAAATTTAATGTGATGCATAGCAACATTTCGCAACATTAAGCCTGTTTTCAGATAATTTCCACTGCCGATATCCTGTCCATTTATCCGCCACCTGCAGGCGATTTACTGATTATCGCTAGCGGTCTGGTCAATATTCGCCCAATGCATACATAGAGGGTGAAAAAGGATATTTATTCACGTGATTCACGTATTATTTTATACAGCCTTCTGTATTCAGAAAATTCTGAGTCAATCACGTAAATCAACGTAAAAGAAAAGGTTTCATTATGCTGACGATGTACGGAATCAAAAACTGCGACACCATTAAAAAGGCCCGCCGCTGGCTGGAGGCGAATCAGATTGCATATCAATTCCATGATTATCGGGCCGATGGCCTGGATCGCGAACGATTAAACACCTTTATCGCCGAACTGGGCTGGGAAGCACTGCTCAACACGCGCGGTACAACCTGGCGCAAACTCGATGAAACCGTGCGTGCCGGTATCAATAACGCCGATGCCGCCGCCGCGCTGATGCTGGAAATGCCGGCAATTATCAAACGCCCATTGCTCTGCGCGCCCGGGCAGCCTATGCTGCTGGGTTTCAGTGAACTCACTTATAAGAAGCTTGTTAACGAGGTATAGTCTATGTCTTGCCCGGTCATTGAGCTGGCTCAGCAGCTTATTCGCCGTCCTTCCCTCAGCCCCGATGATGCGGGATGTCAGGCGTTAATGATTGAACGCCTGCGTGCGATTGGTTTTACCGTGGAACCGATGGATTTCGGCGATACCCAAAACTTCTGGGCCTGGCGTGGGCACGGTGAAACGCTGGCCTTTGCCGGCCATACCGATGTTGTTCCGGCCGGCGACGCTGACCGCTGGATTAACCCGCCCTTCGAACCCACCATTCGCGACGGCATGCTGTTTGGCCGCGGTGCGGCAGATATGAAAGGCTCGCTGGCAGCCATGGTGGTTGCTGCCGAGCGTTTTGTCGCCCAGAACCCGAATCATCAAGGTCGTCTGGCCTTTTTGATCACCTCTGATGAAGAGGCCAGCGCGCACAACGGAACGGTGAAAGTCGTCGAAGCGCTGATGGCCCGCAACGAACGCCTGGACTACTGCCTGGTCGGCGAGCCGTCAAGCACCGAAGTCGTCGGCGACGTGGTCAAAAACGGTCGTCGTGGCTCGCTCACCTGCAACCTGACCATTCACGGTGTTCAGGGCCATGTCGCGTATCCGCATCTCGCCGATAACCCTGTGCACCGCGCGGCCCCTATGCTGTCGGAGCTGGTGGGGATCGAGTGGGATAAAGGCAATGAATTCTTCCCCCCTACCAGCATGCAGATAGCCAACGTGCAGGCGGGGACCGGGAGCAATAACGTGATCCCCGGCGACATGTATGTTCAGTTCAACTTCCGCTTTAGCACCGAACTGACCGATGAAATGATTAAAGCCCGCGTCGTCGAGCTGCTGGATAAATATCAGCTGCGCTATACCCTGGACTGGTGGCTATCTGGCCAGCCGTTCCTTACCAACCGTGGCAAACTGGTCGACGCGGTGGTGAACGCCATTGAGCACTATAATGAGATCAAACCCCAACTGCTGACCAACGGCGGTACCTCTGACGGTCGCTTTATCGCTCGCATGGGTGCGCAGGTGGTTGAGCTGGGACCGGTGAATGCTACCATTCACAAAATCAATGAATGTGTTAACGCCGCCGACCTGCAGCTGCTGGCGCGGATGTATCAACGCATCATGGAACAACTGGTCGCCTGACGACCTCGACCTGAAAAGAGGAAGCGCACATGGAATGGCTAATCAACCACTGGTGGATTCTGGTATTGGTATTTTTGCTGGGCGTCATGATTAACGTGATTAAGGATCTTAATCGCGTTGACCACAAAAAGTTCCTCGCCAATAAGCCGGAACTGCCGCCCCATCGCGATTGTAACGATAAGTGGGACGATGACGACGACTGGCCGAAGCACGACCAGCCGAAGAAGTAATATATCCCGCCTCCCGGCCAATCCTACACCGCCGGGAATGCCCCGGATAGCGGCGTGATACGCCTTATCCGGGGAGTACGTTCGCGAGATAATAGTCGATTAGAGCAATTCGATAATATCGTCGTCTTTCGGCGTACTACCGCTTAACGCCTCGTCAAAATAGTGCTTCGGCACGGTATAGCGCAGACGTTCAAGGGCAAACTGTATGCTGCGATCGTCAATCGCATGCCCCAGATCCTCGACAATATCCAGCGTCACATCGCCGCCAGTCTGCTGAAGCGCCTCCTGAGCCGAAACCGCCCACGCCAGATCGATAACGCGATCCTCGCCGCCGTGAATCAGATGGATGGTTGTCGCAGTGGTCGCCGACTGCGGAAGCGTCGCATACCGTCCGTTAAAGGCGATAACCCGCGATGCCAGCCCCGGCTGGGCTTTGATACTCTCCAGAGACATAATCGCCCCCTGCGAGAAACCAATCAGCGCCGTCGCCCGCGGACCGACGCCACTCTGTTTCTGCCAGTAGCGAACGATCTCAATAAAGGTCGACATAATGGAATCAATACGCGACTGGCGGTTTTCCTCCGTCACGCCCTGCACCGAGAACCACTGACGGCCCGGCGGCGGACCGCAAGGTTCCGCACCACCGATGCTAACGATCAGCGCATCCGGGAACTGCGGCGCAAACAGACTGCCGATTTGTCCCATTGAAACCGGATTATCACCGACGCCATGAAACAGCAACAGCAGCTGTTGGGCAGGTGTCGCAGGGCTTTGCACAATAAAATGGTCGTGTTTCATGGCTGTCTCCTTAGTTTACGTGGGCAGTTTACGCCGCACGCGGAATATGACCATGACATTTAACTGAATGAGTTAGTTAAAAAAATTGCAGTTCCCGGAGCTGCTGGCGTAGCTTCTGCGCCCGCAATGCGTCGAGGCTCAACAGCGCCAGTCCCGCTTCTTCGCGCAGCCTGACCAACAGCGCTTTGCGTCCCAACAGACGCAGCCCGGCGCAAATCTTCGCTTCATCCTGGCGTTGCAAACGGGCGCGAAGTGCCGGAAGCGGCAGCCCGGTGTGTAGCAGCAGACGGTTAAGGCTGCCCACCACCGCCAGCAGCGGGCGATGGGCAAACGCGAAGCCCGCCACATCCAGCCAGTCGTCATCCGTAAGCATAGCTGCTGGCGCCACCGGCTGCGGGAATAACGCTTCCCGCCACTCCCACAGCCAGAACTCATCGCGCGCCAGACGCTGCGACTCCCGCAGCACCAGTTCGTGCCCCGCAGAGCTTAACGGATAAAGCGCCATCGCCGTGTAGCACCCGCTGCTTGCCTCTCGATGGGTACCTAAACGCACCAGCGTAAAACCGCAGCGCCGCCAGAAGCGCTCTAGCTCTGGCGTATAGCCAAAGCTGACCGATAGATAATCGAGACCGTGGCTTTGCGCTACCGCCCGGGCGACCAGAGCCTGACCAAGCCCCTCACGCTGGCGGGTCGGGTGCACAGCGATACGGGTGATTCGCTGCGCCAGTAGCGTGGCCGCCAGCGGGCTTCCACCGTGGGCCGCCAGCGACTGCGCCACCAGATTACCGCGTGGGCGGCGAAAACCGGCCCATACCGCCCGGCTAAGCGCAGGGTCAAGCCCCCCCTCCTCTACCCGCCATAGAGCTCCGGCCACACCGTTGTTCGTGCGGGCGCAGGTAAAATGCTGACCCGGCGCATCCATCATCCGCCGCAAATCCAGCGGCGATGTGCGGTAATGTGCGCCGGAGAGCAGCTGATACATAGCCTCGGCCAGCCCGTCCTGCTGTTGCCAGCTGTCCTGCCCCACCGCCTCAAACGTTACCTCCCCCGTTGGAGATTGCGTAAAGGTTTCATCACCAAACAGGAGTAATTCACTGACCAATGCTTCCAGCGGACAGCCAAGTGCCCAGCGGATAGGAGCAAGCAGACTAAACTGGCGCAGATGGGGAAAGCTGGCACAAAATTTGAGCAGAAAGCCGCGGCCGGTGCCTTCATAGCCCTGTACCGTGGTGGTCAGCAAGGTGCGAGGAAAACGGGCGACCAACTGGCGAAGCAGCGGCCCAGGAATGGCGGCCGCTTCATCAACGATCAGCCATGATGCCTGAGCATTGCTGGCCAACAACGCATCCGGCGCCATAAAGCGAAAATCGTCGCCGGCGAACGTCGCCATCACCTCGGTCGCTCCGCGCGCTGGGGCGGTGACGATAGCATCGCCCGCCAGCTGACGTATCAACATTCCCGCCAGTGCGGATTTTCCTCGCCCACGCTCGGCGGTAACCACGGCAATGCCCGCAGGGAGTGCGCTCAGACTGGCCAGAATAGCGGCCTGTCCGACCTGAGGATGACCGTCAGCCGGGTGCCAGAGCGGTCGTGGCACGTCGTCCGGTAGCGTCAGCGGCTCATTCTGGCGCCAGACGATCGCCTCAGGATTCGCGCAGACCCGCTGGCAAAAACGGTGGACAAAATGGGGAGTGGGAATAGGCTCCGGCGCGTCGCTCCAGCGCTGAGAATCCGTATCTGGCCGCGTTGGCCAACAGGCGAAAGACGGCGTCAGCAGGATCAGCCAGCTTCCCGCTTTCAACGTCCCGCTCAGGGCAGCAAAAGCCGCCGCGTCAAAGCCGCTGCGGGCATCAAAGAAGGCATGATTGTATTCACGGCCGAGCAGAGATTTGAGGGCCTCCGGCGAGATACAGGGCTCTTCCATGGGCTGCGGACCCACCCACAAACCGTCGCCGGCCAGCCGTTTACGCAGCGGCAGCGCCTGCTGCAGGCACCATGCATCGTCGCCGCTGAGCACCAGCAGACGTCGAATGCCCTGCTGCGCCATCCGCGCCGTCAGGTTAAGTAATTGATCCATTTACAACGGCGATCAGAGCGCATGACCAAATGTATTGCACTGCGCCGGGTCTCCGCTGTCAAAACCGCGCTTAAACCAGGTATAGCGCTGCTGCGAAGTACCGTGGGTAAAGCTGTCCGGAACCACGCGTCCTTGGCTTTGTTGTTGCAGGCGATCGTCGCCGATCGCTTCTGCGGCATTGAGGGCTTCCTGCAGGTCGCCGGTCTCCAGCACATTCTGCTTCTGCATATTATGGCCCCAGACACCGGCAAAACAGTCGGCCTGCAGCTCCATTTTCACCGACAGGCGGTTTACTTCCGTCGGCGAGGCATTCTGCTGCAACTGGCGCACTTTCGATTCAATCCCCAGCAGCTTTTGCACGTGGTGGCCGACTTCATGGGCGATAACATAGCCCTGAGCAAAATCGCCATCCGCCCCCAGCTTATTCTTCATTTCGTCATAGAAAGAGAGGTCAATATAGACCGTGCTGTCCGTCGGGCAGTAGAACGGCCCCATGACCGATTGCCCGGTTCCACAGCCAGTCCGGGTGGCGCCGCGATAAAGCACCAGCTTCGGCTGCGGATACTGACGCCCCATCTTTTCAAAAATGGGCCCCCAGGTATCTTCGGTTGTCGCCAGGATAACCGAGGTAAACTTCGCAGCTTCATCATCTTTCGGGCTGACAGAACGCTGGGTCGTCGTTTGCTGCTGGCCGATCGGTTCTCCCGTCAACATGCCGGTTAAGTCAACGCCGTAATAGCCCGCAACCAGCACGATAATCAGCAGGACGATACCGCCCTTGCCGCTGGGGAGGCGAAAACCACCGCCGCCGCCCATTGGCGACCCCGAACTATTTCGTCTGTCTTCCACATTGTCGCTCTCGCGACGCCCTTGCCAGCGCATAGGCACCTCAACATAACATATTCACGAATATGAGAGATCGTAGGCGCTTAAAAGGAAAATTACCACAGGAAACAACAAGAAGAGCGCCAGAAGGTAGAGCGCCAGAAGGTAGAGCGACCTTCTGGCGAAGGGAGGATTAGTCGAGCTTAACGCCAAGGCGATGAGCCACTTCTTCGTAGGCCTCAATCAGGCCACCGAGGCTCTGGCGGAAGCGGTCTTTGTCCATTTTATCGAGGGTATTTTTATCCCACAGACGGCTGCCATCTGGTGAAAACTCGTCGCCCAGCACCACTTCGCCCTTGAACAGACCAAACTCCAGCTTGAAATCGACCAGGATCAGGCCGGCGTCATCAAACAGCTTTTTCAATACGTCGTTGGCTTTGAAAGTCAGTTCCTGCATGCGTGCCAGATTCTTTTTGCTTACCCAGCCAAAAGTCTCGCAGTAAGACTCGTTGACCATCGGATCGTGCATCGCATCATTTTTCAGGAACAGGTCAAACAGCGGAGGATTGAGTTCAATCCCTTCTTCAATACCCAGACGTTTAACCAGAGAACCGGCGGCGCGGTTACGGACCACGCACTCCACCGGAACCATCTCCAGCTTTTTAACCAGACATTCGGTATCGGAGAGCAGTGCTTCCATCTGAGTTGGGATGCCGGCTTCTTCCAGTTTGCTCATAATGAAATGGTTAAATTTGTTGTTCACCATGCCTTTACGATCGAACTGCTCAATGCGAGCGCCATCTCCTGCTGAAGTATCGTTACGGAATTCGAGTACCAGCAGGTCCGGATTCTCCGTGCTGTAAACGGTTTTCGCTTTACCACGATACAACTCAGCTTGCTTTTTCATCTTTCACCACTCCAGTGATATTAAGTCAAAAAATACGTTTCCGCCGGTACACGAAATCATTCAAAGTGTATCGAGGCGACAACTAAGCGAATCCCCAGGAGCTTACATCAGTAAGTGACTGGGATGAACGAAGGAAGCCAACAAAGAGACAATTTGAAGGATGATGTGTACACGCACACGTTTGCGTCACTATACATGAAAAAGGGCTGGATTGCTCCAGCCCTGTTTATTACTTACTGAATGCGGCCTGGAATACGGCGACCAAGGCGTCATTCTGCGACTGTGTCAACGTATGGCCTTTCGGGTCGATGAACTGCAGACTGCTGCGGTTATCAAGGTCGCCGACCTGCAGTTTGTAGTCACCTGATACCAGTTGCGGATCGCTGGCACCCAGCGCCTGCCAGCTGCTGTCGGACAGCGGCTTGTAGGTCAGCGCCATGCTGCCTTGCGAGCGAGTGCTATCCGTCACCTTCATGCCCACTTTTTCCAATGCGCCCGGCAGACGTTGCCACACCATGTTGAATGGTGCGCGAACAACCAGCATTGGCAGACCCGTATCGTCGGCAGCGCTCTGCACATCGAAGGTCGCACCGGCATTTTTCTGCGCCGCATTCTGCGCGCTGGTGGCGTTCATATCCAGACCCTCGGAAATGACGTTCAGCATCGACGTGCTATAGCGTTGCAGAGAAGCCGGATCGGATACCGGTTTCCCGGCCTGCTCAAGGTTCACCAGCTTCACGATAACCGCCTGCTGATAACCCTGCGGTTTCACTGAGATTTGATAGCGACCACGATACTGCTGGTCTTCATCGAGGCGATTCCATTCAACCCAGTCGGTATTCAGCGTCTGGCTGGCATCGTCACGTTTGGTGATGACATAGTTCTTAGACTGTACGATGCTGGCTACCTGCGCCCACAGCGAACCGCTACGACCGTTCTCAACCATCAGCGTGGCGGTATCACCAGTAAACTGAGTACGAGCGCCGCTCACCAGTGCCAGAGGCTGAGCCGGAGGGCGGATGTCCAGAGCTTTGCCCACTGCGCCTGCGCTGGTTGCAACAGGAATATTATAATCACCAACCTGAACCGGCAGAATCATGCCCGCAGGTGCGTGCAGTTCACTGAGCGGCGTAGCTTGAAGATAGGCCTCATCGCCTCCCACCTGACGTTTGTAGCGTGAGTCGGAACTACAGGCCGCGAGAAGCAGGACCAATGAAACACCCGCAACCTTCGTCAGGCGCGACTTCTGTACTGAGTAAGCCATCAAATCTCCCTAAACTTTACAGCAAACCGGCATGCTTCAGCGCTGCGGTAACGGCCTGAGTACCCTGTTCGGTAATCGGCGTCATCGGCAGACGAAGCGTATCGGTTGCCACAAGACCCAACGCCTTACATGCCCATTTCACGGGGATCGGGTTGGGTTCGACAAATAATTTTGTATGCAATGGCATCAGACGTTGGTTAATTGCACGAGCTTGCGCGAACTGACCTTCCACAGCCAGTCGGCACATATCCGCCATTTCGCGAGCCGCAACGTTCGCCGTGACGGAAATCACGCCCTGACCGCCGAGCTGCATAAAGTCCATTCCGGTGGCATCATCGCCGCTCAACAGAATAAAGTCATCTGAAACCAGCTCTTTGATCTGATGAACACGACTTAAGTTCCCGGTCGCTTCCTTAATACCGATAATATTTTTTACTTCCGCCAGGCGACCGACAGTTTCCGGCAGCATGTCGCAACCGGTACGGGATGGCACATTATACAGAATTTGCGGCAGATCGGTGTGTTCGGCGATGGCTTTAAAGTGTTGGAACAATCCTTCCTGGGTCGGACGATTGTAATAAGGGGTGACCGTCAGGCAACCGACAACACCGCTGTTGTTAAAACGCCTGGTCAGGCTAATCGCCTCTGCGGTTGCATTTGCACCGGTACCTGCGATGACCGGGATACGCCCGTCAGCCAGTTCAAGCGTCATCATCACGACATCGCCATGTTCTTCATGGCTTAAGGTCGCGGATTCTCCGGTAGTCCCTACCGATACGATCGCCGAGGTTCCGCTGGCGACATGGTAATCAATCAGTTTTTTCAGGCTTGATCGGCAGACGTTACCTTTTTCATCCATCGGCGTGACAAGCGCTACAATACTTCCCGTGAACATGGGCCATCCTCAGAGCTGAAGTGCGACAAGATTGTCAATGTTACGTTTGGTGCCGCAATAAAAGCAAGAGACCCGATGCCATCAGGGATGTTGTATGCCGGTTTTTTTTATGCTTTCCTAATGTTACCTCACCTTTTTAAAGGAAGAACAGGTTTGACCGCCTCATTACAACACTATCTGGTTATTACCGCTTTGGGCGCTGACCGTCCCGGCATCGTGAACACCATCACCCGCCACGTCAGCAGCTGCGGCTGTAATATCGAAGACAGCCGGCTGGCCATGCTTGGTGACGAATTTACGTTTATCATGCTGCTTTCAGGTTCATGGAACGCGATTACACTTATCGAATCGACCCTGCCGCTGAAAGGAGCTGAGCTGGATTTGCTGATCGTGATGAAGCGGACGACCGCCCGGCCTCCTCAGGCCATGCCAAACACCGTCTGGGTCCAGGTTGAGGTACCGGACTCGCCGCACATTATCGAGCGTTTCACTGCCCTGTTTGACGCGTGGAATATGAACATCGCCGAACTGGTTTCTCGTACCCAGGTTAGCGGTGATGACGATTCAGCGCAGTTGTTTATTCAGATAACCGCACACAGCCCTGCAACACAAAATGCATCAAATATCGAACAAGCGTTCAAAGCCCTATGTACAGAACTGAACGCACAAGGCAGTATTAACATCGTTAATTATTCACAACATGATGAACAGGATGGAGTTTGAGTAATGAATCCACTGAAAGCCGGTGATATTGCACCGAAATTTAGCTTACCGGACCAGGACGGCGAGGAAGTAAATTTGACCGACTTCCAGGGACAGCGTGTTCTGGTTTATTTTTACCCGAAAGCCATGACCCCGGGTTGTACCGTTCAGGCCTGCGGCCTGCGCGATAATATGGATGACTTAAAAAAAGCCGGTGTTGAGGTCTTGGGTATCAGTACTGATAAACCGGAAAAACTCTCCCGTTTCGCCGAAAAAGAGCTGCTGAACTTCACGCTGCTGTCTGATGAAAATCACCAGGTGTGTGAACAGTTTGGCGTCTGGGGCGAAAAATCGTTTATGGGGAAAACCTACGACGGTATTCACCGCATTAGCTTCCTGATCGATAGCAACGGCAAAGTCGAACACGTGTTTGATAACTTTAAAACCAGCAATCACCATGATGTGGTGCTGAACTGGTTGAAAGAAAACGGCTAACGTACTACCTGACGCAGGACGCCAGGTCGTGATTCACTGACCCGGCGTCCGTTTTCTTTCCCGCGTTTCCAGTCACGGACTAATTGTCGTCTTCCACCACCAGGCCATCTGGCCACGCATGTACCACCGCTTTGATAAGGGTCGCCAGCGGAATCGCAAAAAAGACGCCCCAGAATCCCCACAGCCCGCCAAAGATAACCACCGACAGGATAATCACCAGCGGATGCAGGTTGACGGCTTCTGAAAACAGCACCGGTACCAGCAGGTTACCGTCGAGCCCCTGAATAATCAGGTACACCGCAAACAGGCTCCAGAACTCCGTGCCTGCGCCAAACTGGAACAGCGCCACGCCCACGACCGGAATGGTCACCACGAAGGCACCGATGTACGGAATCAGCACCGAGAAGCCGACCAGCACCGCCAGCAGCAGCGAATAGTTGAGATCAAACAGGATAAAGCCTATCCACGTTGCCACCCCGACGACAATCATCTCCAGCACCTTGCCGCGGATATAGTTGGTGATCTGCTGATTCATCTCTTTCCATACCTGCCCCGCCAGCCCGCGGTTGCGCGGCAGCACGCGGCGCACGGCATTCAGCATCTGCTCTTTGTCTTTCAGCAGAAAGAACACCATCAGCGGCACCAGCACCAGATAGACCGCCAGAGTCAGTAAACCGACCAGCGAAGCCAGAGAGTATTTGACCACCGAATCGCCGACGGTGAGCACGCGGTTGCGCATATTGTCCGCCATGGCGTCGAGAATACCGGCATCCATCAGCGCCGGGTAACGGCGCGGCACCGTGGCAGCAAAATCGGAAAGCTTATTGAGCATGCCAGGCATATCGCGAATCAGATTAATGCCCTGCTGCCAGGCAACAGGCATCACCACAAACGCCATCAGCAACAATATGCCCACGAACAGAATCAGCACGAACGAGGTTGCCCAGGTTCGCGACAGCCCTACGCGCTCCAGCCTGACAGTTGGCCATTCCAGCAGATAAGCCAGCACGATAGCGACCAGCAATGGCGCCAGCAGGCCGCTGAAAAAAAACATGATCCCGAACCCGGCCAGCAAAATAACCAGCAGCGCTATCGCTTCTGGATCGCTAAACCGACGACGGTACCACTGCATTAACATCTCAAGCATAAAACCCTTCCCTGAAGCGCTTAGCGGCAAAAAAACCGAGGGAATTGTATCTAAATGTCACCGGAAAGACTTCGCTTTTATTAGCAAAGCCACAAACATTCGCGCTGGCGTGAATATCATATTTTCAATAGCCTCTGCGCCAGCTAAACTCGCAGGACGCGCGGAAATGGAACATTACGCCGCCCAATCGGTCAAACTGGCACACCCACATTACAGGACAGAGGTTATGTTCAGGCAGTTCAAGAAAACGCTGGTGGCAACCGTCATAGCGTCGCTGACGCTGGGTTCGATTTTGCCTGCTTTTGCTGACTCCGCAGATACCCTGCCCGATATGGGAACCTCTGCGGGAAGCACGCTCTCTATTGGCCAGGAAATGCAGATGGGAGACTACTATGTGCGCCAGCTACGCGGTAGCGCGCCGCTCATCAACGACCCGCTGCTGGTGCAATATATTAACGGATTAGGTATGCGTCTGGTCGCGCACGCTAACTCTGTTCGTACCCCTTTTCACTTTTACCTGATTAATAACGATCAGATTAACGCCTTTGCTTTCTTTGGCGGCAATGTCGTGCTGCACTCTGCTCTGTTCCGCTATTCAGATACCGAAAGCGAGCTGGCGTCGGTGATGGCGCACGAAATCTCGCACGTCACCCAGCGCCACCTCGCGCGCGCGATGGAAGACCAAAAACGCAACGCCCCGCTGACCTGGGTCGGCGCGCTGGGCTCGATTCTACTGGCGATGGCCAGCCCGCAGGCCGGGATGGCGGCGCTCACCGGTACGCTGGCGGGAACCCAGCAGGGGATGATCAGTTTTACCCGTCAAAACGAAGAAGAGGCTGACCGCATCGGGATTCAGGTGCTGCAGCGCTCCGGCTTTGATCCGCAGGCGATGCCGGCCTTTATGGGGAAACTGCTCGACGAGTCCCGCTACTCGACCCGGCCGCCGGAAATGCTGCTGACTCACCCCCTGCCGGAGAGCCGTCTGTCTGACGCCCGCAACCGCGCGAACCAGATGCGTCCTGTGGTTGTCCAGTCTTCCGCCGATTTTTACCTGGCCAAGGCCAGAACCCTGGGAATGTATAACTCCGGGGAAAATAAGCTTGGCGACGATCTGCTGAACGCGTGGGCGAAAGGCAATATCCGCGAACAACACGCCTCCCAGTACGGACGAGCGCTGCTGGCCATGGGAAACAATAATGACGATCTGGCACGCAAAACGCTGCAGCCTCTACTGAGCGCCGATCCGCAGAACGCCTGGTATCTCGACCTGGCAACCGATATCGATCTCGGACAGAAGAAAACGGCCGATGCGATTAACCGCCTGAAAAATGCTCGCGAGATTCGTACCAATCCAGTGCTGCAACTCAACCTTGCCAACGCATACTTACAGGGCGGGCAAGCAGCGGAAGCGGAGAAAATCCTCAACCGGTATACCTTTAACTACAAAGATGACAGCAACGGCTGGGATCTGCTGGCGCAGGCTGAAGCAGCGCTCGGCCATCGTGACCAGGAGCTGGCAGCGCGCGCAGAAGGTATGGCGCTGGTCGGCCAGCTCGATCAGGCGATTTCTCTGCTGAGCAGCGCCAGCGCACAGGTGAAACTGGGCAGTTTGCAGCAGGCGCGCTACGATGCGCGTATTGACCAGCTGCGCCAGTTGCAGGAACGGTTCCGCCCGTATCAAAAAATGTAAGGAGACGACATGTCTGACGCGGTAAAAATTTATCACAATCCTCGCTGCTCCAAGAGCCGCGACACCTTAAGCCTGTTGAAAGCTAACGGTATCGATCCTGAGGTCGTGCTCTACCTGGAGACGCCGCCGGATGCAGACACGCTGCGCCAGCTGTTGAACATGCTCGGCATGGTCAGCGCCCGCGAACTGATGCGCCACAAAGAGGATCTGTATAAATCCCTGGAGCTCGCCGAACCGCAGCTTAGCGAGGACGCGCTTATTCAGGCCATCGTCGATAACCCGAAGCTGATGGAGCGTCCGATTGTCGTCAGCCATGGCCAGGCGCGGATAGGCCGACCGCCGGAGCAGGTTCTGGAAATCGTCAACTAATGCCGCTGCGCCATCGCGGTTTGTCGTGATGGTGCAGAGAGTGAAATCTTTACGCGAGGTTCGCGAACTGGACCGTTCGCAGAGATCTTGCCCGGCTAAAGCTTGAGGATCTCTTTCACAAAAGGAATGGTCAATTTACGCTGCGCGGTGATCGACGCATGATCGAGCTGATCGAGGGTCATAAACAGCGAGCGCATTTCACGATCTAACCGTTTGAGCAAGAAACGACAGACGTCTTCTGGCATCTCAAAACCCCGCAGGCGCGCGCGCAGCTGTAGCGCCTGCAGCTTATCTTCATCCGACAGCGGTTGTAGCTTGTAGATTTGCCCCCAGTCGAGGCGCGAGGCCAGATCCGGCAACCCGAGATTCAGCTGACGCGGCGGGCAATCGCCGGTAATCAGCAAACGCGTTTTACCTGATTCAAGGATCCGGTTATAGAGGTTGAAAATGGCCATTTCCCACGGCTCGTCGCCGGCCACGCACTCGATATTGTCAATACAAACCAGCGAAAGCTGCTCCATCCCGTCAAGCACTTCCGGTACAAACCACGTACGCTTATCCAGTGGAACATAGCCCACCGCGTCGCCGCGCTGGGAAAGCTCCGCACAGGCGGCATGTAACAAGTGACTGCGCCCCGCGCCTTCGCGTGACCAGATATAGATGTACCCGCTATGTTCCTGCCGCAACACATTCTGTAAGGCAGCAAGAAGAGAAGGATTATCACCCGGCCAGAAACTGGCGAAAGTTTCATCATCGGGAAGATACAGTGGCAGAGAGAGCTGTGCCGGTGCGTTCAGATGGACCTCATCATAGGCTTACAGAAAAACGCGGAGAGTTTATCACGAAGTCTGTCTTGAGAGAACCGGGCGGGATCGCCGCCCGGTTGTGAGATCAATGTTTTACTTCTTCACTGTCGGCGGCATCCAGAACAACCTCTTCCGGACGCAGGACACTGATCAGCTTAAAAATCAGGCTCAGGCCCACGCCGACTATTGTCGCCAGCGCCATGCCTTTCAGCTCCGCCGCGCCAATGTGCACTTTCGCCCCGCTGACGCCAATGATCAGAATCACGGAGGTCAGAATCAAATTCTGTGCCTTGTTGTAGTCCACTTTCGATTCGATCAGGACGCGAATCCCGGAGGCGCCAATCACACCGTACAGCAGCAGCGAAACCCCCCCCATGACCGGCAGCGGGATGATCTGAATCGCAGCCGCCAGTTTACCCACGCAGGAGAGCAGAATCGCGAAGATTGCCGCCCCGCCGATAACCCAGGTGCTGTAGACGCGAGTGATCGCCATGACGCCAATGTTCTCGCCGTAAGTCGTGTTGGGCGTCGAACCAAAGAAGCCGGAGATCATCGTCGACAGGCCATTAGCAAACATCGAACGATGCAGCCCCGGATCGCGGATCAGATCTTTTTTAACGATATTCGCCGTAACCACCAGGTGGCCGACGTGCTCGGCAATCACCACCAGCGCGGCGGGCAGAATGGTGAAAATGGCAAACCATTCAAAGCGCGGGGTGTAGAACGTCGGCAGGGCGAACCAGTGCGCCTCAGCAATCGGCGTGGTGTCGACAACCCCCATCACAAAGGAGAGCGCGTAGCCCACCAGGACACCAATCAGAATCGGGATAATGGCCAGGAAACCGCGAAACAGCACCGAACCGAAAACCGTCACCGCCAGCGTCACCATCGAAATAATGATGGTTTTGCTCTCCGGCGATTGCCCGTCAGCTGGCAGCAGACCGGCCATATTGGCAGCGACGCCCGCCAACTCGAGGCCGATAACCGCGACAATGGCCCCCATGGCCGCCGGTGGGAACATCACATTCAGCCAGCCGGTGCCGGCTTTTTTGACAATAAAGGAGACGATGCAGAACAGAGCGCCGCACATAATGAACCCCCCTAACGCCACTTCATAGCCCAGCGGCAGCAGCAGCAAAACCGGAGAGATAAACGCGAAGCTCGATCCGAGATAGGCCGGGATTTTTCCCTTACAGATGAAAAGATACAGCAATGTCCCAATACCGTTAAACAGCAGGACGGTAGCCGGGTTGATATGAAACAGAACGGGCACCAGAACCGTTGCGCCAAACATAGCGAACAGATGCTGCAAACTCAGTGGGATAGTCTGTAAAAGCGGCGGTCTTTCACTCACCCCGATTGCGCGGCGCGTCATAGCGTTTTCCTCTAAGAGTCGTATATTAGTGGCTGTCAGTTTGTTTTATTCAAAAAAAAGCCGACTCTTAAAGTCGGCTTCTTATTATCGGTGTAATCACTTGGTACCAAAAATCTTATCGCCGGCATCGCCGAGCCCAGGAATAATGTATCCGTGCTCGTTGAGGCCCTGGTCAATGGATGCGGTGTACAGCTCAACATCCGGATGCGCTTTCTCCAGCGCGGCAATCCCTTCCGGCGCAGCCACCAGAACCAGTACCTTAATACTGGAGCAGCCCGCTTTTTTCAGCAGATCGATAGTGGCGATCATCGAACCACCGGTTGCCAGCATCGGGTCAACCACCAGCGCCATGCGCTCGTCGATATTCGATACCAGCTTCTGGAAGTAAGGAACAGGCTCAAGCGTCTCTTCGTTACGGTAGATACCCACCACGCTGATGCGCGCGCTCGGTACGTGCTCAAGCACGCCTTCCATCATCCCCAGGCCCGCGCGCAGAATCGGCACAACGGTGATTTTCTTCCCTTTGATCTGCTCGATTTCTACCGGGCCGTTCCAGCCTTCGATGGTGACTTTTTCGGTCGCCAGATCGGAAGTGGCTTCATAAGTCAGTAAGCTACCTACCTCTGAGGCAAGTTCACGGAAGCGTTTGGTGCTGATGTCGTGCTCACGCATCAGGCCCAGCTTGTGTTTGACGAGCGGGTGTTTCACTTCCACAATCTTCATTTTCTTTCTCCTCTGAGGGGCAGCCACAAAAAAATCGCGGGATTATACCGCTTTTTTCCATTTGCGCCATAGCCGATATGTTTGACCGGGATCAACCAAAATGCTTTGCGCTGCCTGAGCCAGTATAAATCAAAATAAAAAAACCCCGCACAGGCGGGGTGCTCGGGGCTTAAAGGGCGTTTTACAAGGTTTCGCCATTGCTGCTGATAACCTGTTGATACCAAGAGAAGGATTGCTTCCGGCTGCGCTCCAGCGTTCCGTTGCCTTCATTATCTTTATCAACGTAGATAAAGCCGTAGCGTTTTTTCATTTCACCGGTACCGGCGGACACCAGGTCGATACATCCCCATGGGGTATAGCCCATCAGGTCAACGCCGTCCTCAACCACCGCTTTTTTCATCTCGGCAATATGTGCGGAGAGATAATCGATCCGGTAGCGATCGTTTACCGTGCCATCCGCTTCGCGCACATCGATAGCCCCGAAGCCGTTCTCAACAATAAACAGCGGCAGCTGGTAATGATCCCAGAACCAGTTCAGGGAGTAGCGTAAGCCAACCGGATCAATCTGCCAGCCCCAGTCTGACTTTTGCACGTATGGGTTAGAGACCAGGCTTTGGGTCTCGTCATAATCCAGCAGCGGATTATCATCGGTCGCCTTCGTGGCAAACGACATATAGTAGCTAAAGCCAATATAGTCGACGCAGCCCTCGGCCAGCGCCTGACGATCTTCTGCGGTGATATCCAGCACAAAACCGCGGCGAGCGAAGTAGTTCAGCAGATGCTGCGGGTACTTGCCACGGACGTGAACATCGGTAAACCAGTAACGGCGATGCATAGCGTTCATGGCCATCATCATGTCGTTCGGGGCGCAGGAGAACGGATAAATCGGGCTCATCGCAATCATGCATCCCACCTGCAGCGATGGATTAATCTCGCGGGCAGCGTTGACCGCCAGGGCGCTGGCAACCAGCTCATAGTGCGCCGCCTGATACATCACCGGCTCGCGATCTTCATCCGGCAGATACTTCAGACCGGAGTTGGTGAACGGGGCAAAATCTTCGTGGAAGTTAGCCTGGTTATTGATCTCATTAAAAGTCATCCAGTACTTCACTTTGTGCTGATAGCGCTCGAACACCACTCTCGCAAAGCGGACGAAGAAATCGATCAGCTTACGGTTACGCCAGCCGCCATACTCGGTCACCAGATGATAAGGCATCTCGAAGTGAGAGAGCGTCATCACCGGTTCAATACCGTACTTCAGGCATTCATCAAACAGATCGTCATAGAACTGGAGCCCTGATTCATTAGGCTCCAGCTCATCACCCAGCGGGAAAATACGTGTCCAGGCAATCGAAGTGCGGAAGCATTTGAAACCCATTTCGGCAAACAGCTGAATGTCTTCTTTATAACGATGGTAAAAATCAATCGCCTCATGGTTGGGGTAATTTTTCCCCGGCAGTACGCCATTGGTGATTTCACGCGGCACGCCGTGTGCGCCAGCGGTCATCACGTCGGCCACACTGACGCCTTTCCCGCCTTCCTGCCAACCACCTTCCAACTGATGCGCCGCCACCGCGCCGCCCCACAGAAAACCTTCTTTAAATCCAGACATGTTTTCTTCCTTATGAACCATCGCCGCTAAACGATCGGTTTTGCTGATTAAAATGGTAAACCGCCCCCATTAAACCGGCATCGTTGCCGTGGCTGACGGTGTCGAGATAGTCTGCAATACCGAACCAGGCAAGATGTTCGCGCATCAGCGCCAAAAAGCCTGGCCGTTCCACAATGCCACCGCCGATGAAAATGGCCTGCGGATCAAAAATGTTCACCAGGTTATACAGACCGGTACCAAGACCGTTGAAAAAGTCTGCCACCAGCCGCTGGCAGACCGCGTCGCCCGCATCGTAGCGATCGAAGATCTCTTCACCGGTTACCGCTTCCAGCGATTTACCAACATGCCCGGCATAGCGGTGCCGCAATACTCGCAGCGTGCAGTTTTCATTCATAGAATAGCGACGCACATCGCGAGCACCGGGGCGCTCGGTCTGCATATAGCCGAATTCACCCGCGCGAAAACGCGCGCCATGCACCAGTTGGTTGTGACAAAAAATCGCGCCGCCGACGCCGGTTCCGATCGTCAGAACCAGAAAGTCGCTCATATTGAGCGCTTTACCCTGCCAGCGCTCAGCGAGCAGAACGCAGTTAGCATCGTTTTCGATGGAGACGGGAAGCCCGGTCTGTTGCTCCAGCCAGTGCTTAATCGCGAAATTATCGAACTTACGGATTGCGCCGCCCATTTCGATAAAGCCAGTATGTGGGTTGACATAGCCAGGCGCGCCGATCGCCACGCCTTTACATTCCGGGTGAGCGGCAATCCACGCCAGAATCGCTTGCAGTATCTGGTCGCCATCGCTGTCGCTAATCGACTGCTTATCTTTTTCAAGCAGTTCGCCCGCAGCAGTGCTTACACCCATTTTTAACGCTGTTCCGCCGATGTCAAATGCGGCAATGTTCATTCCGTTTCTTCCTCCAGAATCCCCGCGGAATCTACCTTCTGCTCTCCTGAACAAAAAAAGAAACCGGTTTCAGTGGCATGATGGCGATTCCTAATGTCATAGGCAAGTACAAGAATGTACCCGGTTTCATTTTCGTGAACCGGTTCAAATTTGTTCATATCGCTGCCGATTCACGCCGACTGCAAAGCAGGCTCGCAAACGTTTGCTTTCCCTGTTAGAATTGCGCCGATTTTTCTTGCTACCGCAAATGTGTGGAGATTTCGCAGTGACCGATAAAACCTCTCTCAGTTATAAAGATGCCGGCGTAGATATTGATGCAGGCAACGCGCTCGTCGACCGTATCAAGGGTGTGGTGAAGAAAACCCGACGCCCGGAAGTGATGGGTGGACTGGGCGGATTCGGCGCACTGTGCGCATTGCCGCAAAAATACCGCGAGCCGGTTCTGGTTTCCGGCACTGATGGCGTCGGCACCAAGCTGCGTCTGGCGATGGACCTGAAACGCCACGATACTATCGGTATTGACCTGGTGGCAATGTGCGTCAATGACCTGGTGGTCCAGGGCGCAGAACCCCTGTTTTTCCTCGACTACTATGCCACCGGTAAACTGGATGTCGATACGGCAGCCAGCGTCATCAGCGGCATCGCTGAAGGCTGCCTGCAGTCGGGCTGCGCGCTGGTTGGCGGCGAAACAGCGGAAATGCCGGGCATGTACCACGGCGAAGACTATGATGTCGCGGGCTTTTGCGTCGGCGTAGTAGAAAAATCAGAAATCATTGATGGCAGCAAAGTTGCCGATGGCGACGTGCTGGTCGCGCTGGCCTCCAGCGGCCCGCATTCCAACGGCTACTCGCTGGTGCGTAAAATTATCGAAGTTAGCGGCGTCGATCCGCAGACAACCGATCTGAATGGTTCGCCGCTGGCCGACCATCTGCTGGCACCGACCCGCATCTACGTTAAATCGGTGCTGGATCTGATCGCCAACGTTGACGTTCACGCGATCGCCCACCTGACCGGCGGCGGCTTCTGGGAAAACATTCCGCGCGTTCTGCCGGACAACACCCAGGCGGTCATCGACGAGTCCTCCTGGCAATGGCCGGAAGTCTTCAACTGGTTGCAACAGGCCGGGAATGTCAGCAGCCATGAAATGTACCGTACTTTTAACTGCGGTGTCGGCATGGTTATCGCCCTGCCGGCAGAAGTCGCCGACAGCGCCATCACGCTGCTGAACGAGAAAGGTGAAAACGCGTGGAAAATCGGCTATATCAAAGCTTCTGATTCCGAACAGCGTGTGGTCATTGAATGAAAAACATGGTGGTGCTGATTTCCGGTAACGGAAGCAATTTGCAGGCGATAATTGATGCCTGTGCCCGAAAGCAGATTAACGGCACCCTGAGAGCGGTATTCAGCAATAAGGCCGACGCGTTCGGTCTTGAACGCGCGCGTGAGGCCGGTATTCCGGCCCATGCGTTGTCGGCCAGCCAGTTTGCCAATCGCGAAGCCTTCGATCGCGAACTGATGCATGAGATCGATGCTTACGCGCCGGAGCTGGTGGTGCTGGCAGGCTACATGCGGATCCTTAGCCCGGCGTTCGTCGCCCATTACCAGGGGCGTCTGCTGAATATCCACCCGTCGCTGTTGCCAAAATACCCGGGGCTGCATACCCATCGCCAGGTACTGGAAAACGGTGATGAGGAGCACGGTACATCGGTACATTTCGTCACCGATGAGCTCGACGGTGGTCCGGTGATTCTGCAGGCCAAAGTGCCGGTTTTTGCCGGAGATAGTGAAGACGAGATTACCGCCCGCGTGCAGGCTCAGGAACATGCCATCTACCCGCTGGTAGTAAGCTGGTTTATGGACGGTCGTCTGCGCATGGAGGGGAATGTGGCCTGGCTTGACAACGTCCCTCTGCCGCCACAGGGTCATGCGGCTGAAGAATAATCATCAGCGCCTCCGGCTCCCGCCAGAGGCGTATTTTATCGGTTCACCGCCCGCCGCTTCTCCCCTGTTTTGTTCGAATCAACGATGATTTTTTCCCTGTTTATATCCGGGCACGGCCTCGTTTTGTACACAAAACCAGCACTTGCTTGCCACCGTTTTTGTTCACAGCACATTGAAAGAAAACTGTCATACTTCTTTGACATAGTTGGACATTCAATGGCAAAGCTCGCCATAATGAAAAAGCAACATCAATCAACCGGAGTGTGAGTTGTAATGGGCCAGGAAAAGCTATATATCGAGAAAGAACTCAGCTGGTTGTCCTTTAACGAACGTGTACTTCAGGAAGCGGCGGATAAAAGTAACCCACTGATTGAGCGCATGCGCTTTTTAGGCATCTACTCCAACAACCTCGATGAATTTTATAAAGTGCGCTTCGCTGAACTTAAGCGTCGCATCATAATTAGCGAAGAACAAGGCAGTACCGCCCATTCTCGCCATTTGTTAGGCAAAATTCAGGCCCGCGTACTGAAGGCCGATCAGGAGTTTGACAGCCTGTATAATGAGCTGTTGCTGGAAATGGCGCGTAACCAGATCTTTCTGATCAATGAGCGCCAGCTTTCGGTGAATCAACAGTCCTGGCTACGCAACTATTTCAAACAGTACCTGCGTCAGCACATCACCCCGATCCTGATTAACCCTGAAACCGACCTGATCCAGTTCCTGAAAGATGATTACACCTATCTGGCAGTCGAAATCATCCGTGGGGAAACCATCAATTACGCCCTGCTGGAGATTCCATCAGACAAAGTCCCGCGGTTTGTTAATCTGCCACCGGAGGCACCGCGCCGCCGCAAGCCAATGATCCTGCTTGATAACATCCTGCGTTACTGCCTGGATGATATCTTTAAGGGCTTCTTTGACTACGATACGCTGAACGCCTACTCGATGAAGATGACCCGTGACGCCGAGTACGATCTGGTGCACGAGATGGAATCGAGCCTGATGGAGCTGATGTCCTCGAGTCTGAAACAGCGTCTGACGGCAGAGCCGGTACGTTTTGTTTATCAGCGCGATATGCCGGACACCATGGTTGAAATGCTGCGCGAGATGTTCTCCATTTCACGCTACGATTCAATGCTGCCAGGCGGGCGCTATCATAATTTTAAAGACTTTATCGGCTTCCCTAACGTCGGTAAGGCCAATCTGGTTAACAAGCCGCTGCCGCGCCTGCGTCACACCTGGTTCGATAAGTTCCGCAACGGGTTTGACGCCATTCGCGAACGCGACGTGCTGCTGTACTACCCGTATCATACCTTTGAGCACGTGCTGGAGCTGCTGCGCCAGGCCTCATTCGATCCGAGCGTGCTGGCAATAAAAATCAACATTTATCGCGTTGCCAAAGATTCACGCATCATCGACTCGATGATCCACGCGGCCCATAACGGCAAAAAAGTCACCGTGGTGGTGGAGCTTCAGGCGCGCTTCGACGAAGAAGCCAATATTCATTGGGCGAAGCGCCTGACCGAAGCCGGCGTACACGTTATCTTCTCTGCACCGGGGTTGAAAATTCACGCCAAGCTGTTCCTGATCTCGCGTAAAGAGGGTGAAGAAGTCGTCCGCTACGCACATATCGGGACCGGCAACTTCAACGAAAAAACCGCCCGTCTGTACACCGACTATTCGTTGCTGACGGCAGATGCACGTATCACCAATGAAGTGCGTCGCGTCTTTAACTTTATCGAAAACCCATACCGCCCGGTGAGCTTCGATTACCTGCTGGTTTCGCCACAGAACTCGCGCCGCCTGCTGTATGAAATGATCGACAGAGAAATCGCCAACGCCCAGAACGGTCAGCCTTCTGGCATCACGCTGAAGCTGAACAACCTGGTCGATAAAGGACTGGTGGATCGACTTTATGCCGCGTCAAGTTCCGGGGTTCCCGTTAACCTGTTGATTCGCGGCATGTGCTCTCTGATTCCTGGGCTGGAAGGGATCAGTGAAAATATTCGTGTCACCAGTATCGTCGACCGTTTCCTTGAGCACGATCGTGTCTATGTTTTCGAAAACGGCGGAGATAAACAGGTTTGGCTCTCCTCTGCTGACTGGATGACGCGTAATATTGACTACCGTATTGAGGTCGCCGTACCGCTGCTGGACCCACGTTTAAAACAGCGCGTCCTGGATATTTTTGATCTCTTATTCAACGATACGGTCAAAGCACGCTATCTTGATAAAGAACTGAGTAATCGCTATGTACCCCGCGGCAATCGCCGTAAAGTGCGCGCACAGCTGGCGATCTACGACTATCTCAAATCACTCGAACAACCCGACTAACCTATGCCAATAAAAGAAAAAACCCCTCGTCCACAGGAGTTTGCTGCGGTCGACCTTGGTTCAAACAGTTTTCATATGGTGATCGCCCGTGTCGTCGACGGAGCCATGCAGATCATCGGTCGCCTGAAACAGCGGGTTCACCTGGCCGATGGACTGGATGAAAATTCCGTGCTCAGCGAAGAGGCGATCGCCCGCGGGCTTAACTGTCTGTCGCTGTTTGCCGAACGCCTGCAGGGTTTTTCTCCCTCCAGCGTCTGCATTGTCGGGACACACACCTTACGCCAGGCCGCCAACGCCGCGGAATTTCTCAAGCGCGCGGAAAAGGTGATTCCCTATCCGATAGAGATAATCTCCGGTAACGAAGAAGCGCGTCTGATTTTTATGGGCGTCGAGCATACGCAGCCGGAACGGGGCCGTAAGCTGGTCATTGATATCGGTGGTGGTTCGACGGAGCTGGTGATTGGCGAGGATTTCGAACCGCGTCTGGTTGAGAGCCGTCGTATGGGCTGCGTCAGCTTCTCGCAGATCTATTTCCCCGGCGGCACCATCAATAAAGAGAATTTCCAGCGCGCGCGTCTGTCGGCCGTGCAGAAGCTGGAGACGCTGGCGTGGCAGTTCCGTATCCAGGGTTGGAATGTGGCGCTGGGCGCATCCGGCACCATCAAAGCGGCACAGGAAGTACTGGTCGCCATGGGGGAAAAAGACGGTTTTATCACCCCGGAACGCCTTGAAATGCTGGTGGATGAAGTGTTGAAGTATAAAAACTTTGACGCGCTCAGTCTGCCGGGCCTGTCAGAAGAACGCAAAGCAGTGTTTGCTCCGGGGCTGGCTATCCTCTGCGGCGTTTTCGATGCGCTGGCGATCAAAGAGCTGCGTTTGTCCGATGGCGCGCTGCGCGAAGGCGTGTTGTATGAGATGGAGGGACGTTTTCGCCATCAGGATATTCGCAGCCGCACCGCGCAAAGCCTGGCAAACCAGTACAATATTGACCGCGAGCAGGCGCGTCGGGTCCTGGAAACGACCACCTATATGTTCGAGCAGTGGCAGGAACAGAACCCCAAACTGGACAACCCGAACCTGTCTGCATTGCTGAAATGGGCGGTGATGCTCCACGAAGTGGGGTTGAATATTAACCACAGCGGAATGCACCGTCACTCAGCTTATATTTTACAAAACAGCGACTTGCCTGGCTTCAATCAGGAGCAGCAAATGCTGATGGCGACGCTGGTTCGCTATCACCGTAAAGCGATCAAATTGGATGATTTGCCCCGCTTTACGCTGTTTAAGAAAAAGCAGTTCCTGCCGCTCATTCAGCTTTTACGCCTTGGTATTTTGCTGAATAACCAGCGTCAGGCGACCACCACACCGCCAACGCTCAAGCTGAAGACCGAAGCCAATCACTGGACGCTGGTCTTTCCACACAACTGGTTCAGCCAAAATGCGCTGGTGCTGCTCGATCTGGAAAAAGAACAGCAGTACTGGGAAGGCGTTCCTGACTGGCTGTTGAAAATCGCCGAAGAAGAGCCGGACAGCAAAAAATAGCCCCGAGGCCGGGTTGCTCTCACCCGGCCCGTTTACTCGCGTCAGCCGTTACCGCCGTCGCCAGAGATGCCAGTGGAACCGGTAGACCAATCTCGTACCCCTGCAGATAATCAATCCCCAATGACAGCGCCGCCTGGCGAATCTCCGGTGTTTCCACACATTCCGCAACCACCTGCATATTTTTCATTCGCGCCAGATGGCAAATCGATGCCACGACCTGATAATCAAGGCTGCTGGAATGCAGGTTACGAATAAAGCTGCCGTCAATCTTCAGCAGATCTACGTTCAGGGTTTTCAGACGCGCGTAGCTGGCGTAGCCGGTACCAAAGTCATCGATTGCCACTCGGCACCCCAGCGCCCGCAAATGCGCCAATGTTTGCCGTGCTTGCTCAGGATTGTTGAGCGAATGGTTTTCCGTTAACTCAAATATTAACTGCCAGGGTTCAACATGATACTGCGCCAGCAGCCGTTCCACTTCACCGGGGAACGGGCTCCTGCTGACGGAGACCGGTGAAAGATTAACCGCCAGCCGCAGCCCGGGTAAAATCTCCCGGTGCTGGTTAATAAAGGCGAGCGTATGCTCCAGCACCCACAGGTCAATACGTGATGACAAACCAAACTCATGCGCCACCGGGAGGAAATCATCCGGGTAAACGATCTCCCCGCCATCTCCCGTCATTCGCAGCAGAACTTCATAATAGTTGTCACCGCGAATACCGACGATCGGTTGCGCCATCAGACAAAAACGGTTTTGCTCCAGCGCCTGCTGGATCTGGTTTATCATCACCACTTTATCCCGCAAGCCATGCTGAATATGGATAGCACCTCGACGCTGCATATTTTCTGGCTGGCCACTGGTCAGAGACATATCAGCAATATTATTCAGCTCGCCTAAAAGCAAATAGAGATGCTTCACCGGTGAACGAACGCTGCAGTAACTCATCCCTACCGCAGGCTGCAGAGGCATGCCATCCCAGATAAAGCGAAACTGCCGGATACGCTCATCCAGCACGGCAATGCGCGCCTTATGATCGCTGCTGTTCAAGCGGAGTACCAGATCGTGTCCGGCCAGATGGTGAACGGCCTCGTTCGGCTGAAGTAAGTCGCCCAGGTGTTCAGCCAGCTTTTGCTTATATTGAATGCGCAGCATAACGCCATAATGGCGCCCCAGAAGCTCCAGCTCCGGAATGCGCAAAAAACACAACACCGACCACCTTGAACCGTCCAGCGATCGACTCAACGCCCGTAAATTGGGCATATGAACAACCGGATCGAGAAACGCCATCCGCCGTACCCTGGCATAAATCACACGCTGCTGGGTCGCCAGCATGGCCATGTAGGCAATAATAAAAGAGAACACCAGATAGCTCGAAGAGGTGATGGCCAGCTGATTGTCATATCCCGGAGAAGAAGGCAAATACCGATAATGAAAATGAATAATAACTATTAATACTGGCGTCCAAATGATTGCGATACAGCGATAGCCAAAGCGCATCGCTCCCCACAACATGACCGGCATAAGTAGTGATAATGTATAGTTTGTGCTAAATATCGTACTCTGACCATTCAATGGCATTAATAATAACGCCAGTAACGTTAACAATGACATCGACCATAAAACAAATTCACCACATTTAATTTTTGGATCAACCTGTAATTTTGTCTGTGAAATAAAACTACGCAGATAAAAAGGATTGCGAAGAATACGTATCAACAAATAGCACAGCGGAACACCGGTTAAGCCCCCCACCATCAAGGCCTGAAAGGTAATCAGCGAGCGTAAACTTAGCGGATCGATCCCGGCCAGTCCCGTCGTCCGCGGGTGCATACCAAGATACTCGGCAACCTGAGAAAGCACGAGGAAAATCAGTGAGGGCAACAGCATTTGCCAGAACAGACGGTAGGGCATCAGACTCACATTACCGTGGTAAATATGCTGTCGGCGTGGCACAAAAATCCGATAGCCACCCCAGCAGAGTACGGCCGGGATAAGAAAGTGGAAAACGACTTCAATAGCTTCCCACGGGCTCATTCCCCGGGCCACGGTGCACAGCAAGCCGATGATAATACCGGGCAATGCTGCCACATCAAAAAACAGCATAAGGCTCTGGACCAGCGCCAACGGCAAATAGTAAAGCGAAACTTCACTACCATTTAGCTCCGCGTAGGTATTTGCTCCTCGTGCCAGAGGCAGTAAAAGCAGAGGTAAGATCAGCGGAAGCGCCCACCATTTATCCCGATATCGTCTGTACTGTTTAATTATTTTCATTGATGCTCTACAGATAACCCAAATTCCGGCAGGCATCCAACCCAACCATCCTAGCCGCATAAGGAATACCTATGCAGAACAGGCAAGAGATTTTAGTTATCAGCACACATGGACTATTGATATAAATCAAAAAACCTTTTCGCTATGATTAATAAAGCTTATTTTTATACGTCTGATCGAATGAAAGAAAAAGGATGTGAATATTATAATTATCTTACATAACATTAAGTAATGTTTGAACGGCGGATTTTTACATCCTCATCAATTGACCCTGCTCCATTCCTGTGCCTTAATACTCCCATCTCCCCAGTTATGGGT
>NZ_JBCNNS010000139.1:0-10690 GCF_039594335.1 Raoultella sp. | reverse complement strand
AAGGGCTTTATTGCCTGTGTGCTGGCCGCTGTTCCCGCCTTTCTCGCCCAACCGTTAAGCATGCCTCTGCATCTGGCCTTTTCCTATGATGAGGAGGTGGGATGTCTCGGCGTCCGCAGTCTGGTAAACCATCTTAAAGCCTCAAAGGACAAACCCGCCCTGTGCATTATTGGTGAGCCGACGGAGATGCGCCCGGTCTATGGCCATAAAGGCAAATTAGCCATGCGCTGCCATATTCACGGTAAGGCCTGCCATTCGGCCTATGCCCCCGATGGCGTGAACGCTATTGAATATGCGGCGAAGCTGATTACCCGCTTAGGCGTGCTGGGTGAAAAGCTGGCACTCAGGCAGGACACGCGCTTCGACCCGCCATACAGTACCGTGCAGGTGGGGGTGATTACAGGTGGTGCGGCGCTCAATATTGTGCCTGAACGCTGCCAGTTCGATTTTGAAATCCGCCATTTGCCGGACCTGTCGCTCGACGAGATCCTTACCGGGCTGCAGGCGTATGCCGAAGAGGAACTGGTGCAGGCGATGCGCACGGTGGCAGAGGAGGCCACAATCCGTTTTCAGCCGCTCAGCCAGTATCCTGGTCTGTTGAGCGATCCGCAGTCGGCCTTTGCTGGCTGGCTGGCGCAATGGGCCGGCAATGATACGTTCTCCACCGTTGCCTTTGGCACTGAAGGTGGGTTGTTTGACGAAGCGGGCGTGGCAACGCTGATCTGCGGGCCGGGAAGTATGGAACAGGGACACAAGCCGGATGAGTTTATTGCCCTGACTCAGTTGGAGCAATGTCTGGCGATGCTGGATAATCTGCGCCGCTGGATGGCGGTCTCCTGAATCTTTTGCGCCCGGTTTCGGGCGCCTTGTCGTCATCCTCTTCCCCGCTATTCAGAGGAGGGAGCAGGCAACGTCTGAGCGGGTAGATGCTGCCTGCGCTTTCAGCGGTCAGTAGCCGACGGTGTACACCCGACCGCTCTGGATGCCTTCCACGCTGCGGCGATAGGCCTGGGCAACGGCGGCGGCGGGGACGCTGACGAAGCCGGGGAAGAAACCATCATAAGCGGCGAGCGACTCCGTCAGCACGGTGGGGCTTATCAGGTTGATGCGGATCCCACGCGGCAGTTCGCAGGCAGCGGCGCGGACAAAGCCCTCCAGCCCGGCATTCACCGTTGTGGCGTTGACGCCCTGGGCAATCGGCTCATGGGCTACAATACCGCTGATAAGCGTAATCGAACCGCCTTCATTGAGGTAATGCTGCCCGGTTAGTGCAAGGCGGATTTGCCCCAGTAGTTTGTCCTGCAGGCCTTGGTTGAAATCCCGGTCTGTCATCGACGCCAGTGGGCCAAAGAACAGATTGCCGGTGGCCGAGACAATCGCATCGACCCGACCAACTTTTTCAAAGAGCGCGTCGATGCTCGGCTGAGAGGTGATATCCACCTGAAGATCGCCCTGAGTGCGACCTACGCGAATGACGTCATGTTGACGGTTCAGTTCTTCGGCGACGGCGCGCCCGACGGTACCGCTGGCACCAATAACGACGATTTTCATGGCTGACTCCTGATGAGTTGTGAGCCTCTATTCTTTAATGGAACAGTTATCGGATAAACTGGCTAAAAGTTAGATGATTACTAACCAGAGGTTTGTAATATGGATAAGCTACGCGGAATGGAGACGTTTATTGCCGTGGTAGAGTGCGGCAGTTTTACCGACGCGGCATCGCGGCTGGAGATGTCGGCGGTCATGGTCGGTAAATATATCGCCCTGACGGAGCGAGAGCTTGGCACCCGACTGCTTGAGCGCAACACCCGGCGCCAGAGTCTGACCGATGCCGGGCGCGTCTATTATGAAGAAGCCAAACGGGTACTTGAACAGGTTGCTATTGCTGAAAGTTCGGTCGAACGATTGCGACTGGCACCGGCCGGAACGCTGCGCATCAGCGCGCCGACCTCTTTTGGCGCCTGCGTGATTGCGCCGCTGACCGCCTCCTTTTTACAGGCGTGGCCGGATGTTCGCATCGAACTGGATCTGACTAACCGGATGATCGATCTCGTCGATGAGGGCTTCGATCTGGCGATCCGAATTGGTGATATTCACAACACCGATCTGGTGGCGAAATATCTCTGTCCTTATCGAATGGTGATTTGCGCCGCGCCCGCCTACCTGGCTCGTCACGGTACGCCAGCCGTACCGGCGGACTTGGTCGATCATCTTTGTCTGTCCCATACGGTGTGGACGGCGCGCAATGAGTGGATATTGCCGGGTGCGCAAGATGCGGTGCGCTGGAAGCGCGATGCGATTCTGCGCTGCAATGATGGTTATGGCCTACGCATGGCGGCGATAGCCGGAGCCGGGCTGTTGCTCCAGCCGGAGATCTTACTGAGCGAGGCGCTGGCCAGCGGCAAGCTGGTACGCGTGCTGGAGGCCTATACCCCCCATCCGCGTCCGGTACATTTACTGTGGCGCCAGGATCTTCGCCCGTTACCGAAGCTGACCCGCTTCGTGGAGCATGTGCTGAAAGAGGGAAAACGCTATTTATGAGCGATGACTATCGGGTCTGCTATTGCGACGGCTCGGACGGCGTGAGGCCTGTCAGGTGACGCTGGAACATTCCGCAGCACCCGCGCAAGAAGACGTTTTTTCTCCCAAACCAGCGTTGGCAGACACCGACATGCCTCGGACAAATCAACAATAAGCCATGAAAAACCTGCTGGCCATAAGTGGCCAGCAGGGTCTCCCGGCGGATTGATTGTTCAGCCAGCTAAGGCGTGCTGCCAGTCGGCGATCAGATCCTGCGGATCTTCAATCCCGACGGAGAGACGGATCAACTGAGGCGTGATGCCATTGGCCAGCCGTTGTTCCAGTGGAATCGAAGCATGGGTCATGCTGAACGGTTGGCTGACCAGACTCTCTACTCCCCCCAGACTCTCTGCCAGAGTAAACAGCTGTAGCCTGCTGATGACCTGCTGCGCATAGTTATCATCGCCTTTCACCACGACTGAAATCATCCCGCCCGGCAGCGCCATCTGCCGGCGCGCCAGCTGATGGTGGGGATGCGATGCCAGCCACGGGAACCAGACTTTTTCCACCTGCGGCTGCTGTTCAAGCCATTCGGCGAGGGCCAGCGCATTGCTGCTGTGACGCTCCATACGCAGCGCGAGCGTTCGGATACCGCGTAGCGTCAGGAAGCTGCTGAACGGGTCAAGTACGCCGCCCACCGCATTTTGCAGATAGCCTAGTTTCTCCGCCAGCGCGCGATTGTCACCGACGACCGCCAGCCCGGCGACAACATCGGAGTGGCCGTTGAGGTACTTGGTCGCTGAATGAACCACGATATCGAAGCCCAGCTCAAGGGGACGATGGATGACCGGCGAGGCAAAGGTATTATCAGTGACGCTGATAATATTGTGCTGACGGGCAATCGCCGCGATGGCGCTGAGATCCGCCAGTTTCAGCAGTGGGTTGGTCGGGGTTTCGACCCAGATCATGCGTGTATCCGGCTGAATCGCGGCTTCAAGAGCGACCAGATCGTCGGGTTTGACCCAACTTACCCGCAACCCCGCGCTGTGACGGCGAACGTTCTCAAGCAGGCGCCAGGTACCGCCGTAGACATCGTCGACGGCCACCAGGTGACTGTCTTTATCCAGCAGCTCAAGGACGGTGGAAATCGCTGCCAGCCCTGATGCAAACGCGTAGCCGCGGGTGCCACTCTCCAGTTCGGCAATCGCCGTCTCCAGCGCATGGCGGGTTGGGTTGCCGCTACGCGAATACTCATAGCCGGTATGCTGCCCTGGCGCGGGTTGAGTAAAGGTGGAGGTGGCGTAAATTGGCGGCATAACGGCGCCGTGGGCATCATTAAAGGCGCCGCTGTGTACGCTCAATGTATGCAAATTTTTCATCTTTCATCCTTAGAGTTCGAGTCGGTTGCGCCAGGTCGTCAGCACGTCGCTACGGGTGATGAGACCCAAAAAGCGGTCGTTGTCAGCGATAACGGCCACCAGGCCGCGATCGAAAATGGCTTTCAATGCGCTTTCCGGCGCATGTTTATCCAGCGTCTCTACGTTGCGGGTCATTGCCTCCCTGACGGGCAGTGAAAAGCGCTGGCTGTCGCCCTGGACGTGACTGATCAGATCCCACTCATCGATGATGCCGACGACGCGGCCGTTTTCCAGTACCGGCAGTTGCGATATGTCATACAGACGCATGCGCGCGAGAATAGCGGCGAGGGTGTCATCCGGTGCCGCGGTCACGGTGGCCCCTTCATCGTGGCGCAGGGCGATAAAATCGGTTAAATCGCCGTGGGTCGGTCGGCTCAGTAGACCCTGCTGACGCATCCAGTCGTCGTTAAACATTTTTGAGAGGTATTTGTTGCCGCTGTCGCAGGCGAAAGTCACCACTCGTTTAGCTCGGGTCTGCGCCCGGCAGTAGCGCAGTGCCGCGCTCAGTAAGGTGCCCGTTGATGAACCGGCAAGCACGCCCTCGGTTTGTAAGAGCTGCCGGGCGGTGGCGAACGCTTCACCATCGCTGATGCGATAGGCGGTTCGCACGCCATCCAGATGGGCCAGCGGCGGGATAAAATCTTCGCCAATCCCTTCAACCAGCCAGGAGCCTGTTTCACCGTAGCGCCCAGTTTCAACCTGGTCGGCAAGGATCGATCCCGCTGGGTCGGCGAGAATAAATTGGGTTTTTGGCGAATGTCTGGCAAACCAGGTCTGCAGGCCGCCGAGGGTACCCCCGGAACCGACGCCGACGACGATGGCGTCGATATCACCGTCCAACTGATCGTATATTTCGGGTGCAGTCGAGGTGGCGTGCGCCAGCGGGTTGGCTTCGTTATTGAACTGGTCAATGTAGAAAGATCCCGGAGTTTCCTCCGCCAGGCGGCGCGCATAATCCTGATAATAGGCGGGGTGGCCCTTATTCACATCCGAGCGGGTGAGGAGCACTTTGGCTCCCAGGGCGCGGAGATGGAAAATTTTCTCCCGGCTCATTTTGTCGGGAACCACCAGCGTCAGGGCGTAATTTTTTTGCGCGGCGATGAGCGCCAGCCCTAGTCCGGTGTTACCCGCTGTCGCTTCAATAATGGTACCACCGGGTTTTAATTTACCCAGCCGTTCCGCCTCGTTGATCATCGACAGCGCGACGCGGTCTTTGATCGACCCGCCGGGATTCTGTTTTCCAGCTTTAAAAACAGGCTGCAGGGGCCGGTATCCAGCTTATGCAGTTGAAGCAGGGGAGTGTGGCCAATAAGGTCGCTAATGGAGTGAAAGAGTGACATAACAATTTGCCCATTCGTTTCGAGATATTTGAATGGTAGGTCTGCGAAATTGTTAATTTAAAGAATATTTGCCCGCCATTAAGAGCAAAATGGAATATAAGATGCTTTTTAGCCATCCGGAGGGAAAGCCTGTTAGACGCCTGGGTGTGTTGATTTCCAGATAAGGTCATTTTTGCCGTATTTTTCACCGAATTATCGCTTTTCTGGCGGCGCTTATCTTTATTTCAGCAAAGTATTGTCGGAAATATTCCATAGACCGACGGGCATTTTTATGACTGGTTATTTTTCCGCCCGTTGCGCTCATCCACCCATACGTCAGCGACGCGCCGCAGGCACGGTAACTCGCTGTTGTTCGTTTGTTCTGTTTTCCCCGCGGAATGAGCGAAGAATCGGGTCAGCAAAACGTTTGGCGGCCGTTAAAAATAATCGCATGAGATGTATCCATCTGGCCTCGAGACGGACGCACAGCGCAAGTGCGGTTGCCGGGGAGTGATGGTTGAGTACCTTAGTTCTTTTTGCGCATGGTATAGGCATCCGGCACGTGTCTGACGGCGATGAATGCTTCGCTAATGAGGGTAGAGGCGAGATTCAGAGGCAGAGGGCATCGTGGTGAGCCGTCGCCCCGGTGTTTGCGCAGTGTAAAGCAGTGTATTAATTGAATGTTTATCGCTTAAGATTTCCAGTATAAAGCTGATATTGCATCCTTTTAACAGGAAAATGACGTATGAAGCCAAAACAAGCGGAAATTATCCGCCATTCCCTGTCCCTGTTTAACAGAGAAGGTTACCAGTCGCCGAGCATTGACCGAATTTCGGAAAATGCGGGTATCTCCAAAATGACGTTCTACCGCTACTATCCGGATAAAGAAGCGCTAATTCTCGCCATTTTACAGCTGAAAGAATACGAGTTTATCCAGGATCTGCAGAACCTTGTTGCGGATAAATCCTCGGCGCGGGAGAAGCTGTTTGCCGTTTTTGAATACTATAACGACTGGTTTAAATGCGAGGATTTTCATGGCTGCATGTTTACCCGCGCGCTCTTCGAATATGGCGCATCTTCTCAGGCTATCCGGATGACCTGCTCGACGTTTAAATCACGTCTCTACCAGTTTTTTCGCGACATTCTCGTGAGTGTATTGAAACCGGAACCGGCGGAACGGGTTGCGATGATGATGGTCATTCTTATCGATGGCGCAATCGCCGCCCAGCAGGCTGAGTCATCAGAGTGCCGGGAGATCCCCCCTGGAATGACGGCCTGGAGTGCGGCGAAAGCACTTATTTATTCCGAAGGTGGGACACTCTGATCATCGCACCGTGCCGGTTTTTCAAGAGCACGTAACGTCTCCAGCAGGCGATCGTAGTAATCGTTACAGGTTTGCAGACGAAGCGCGGCGCCGAAGTACACTTCCTCCATCGCGGCGGGATGCCTTTTACCAGTCGGTACGATAACGTTATTCAGCCAGCCATCGGCGTGCCCGATATCAACCGTGATGTGTTCTGCATAATAATGCACATCGCGTTTTGTCAGGCCAATACGCAGGCAACCTGCGACAAGTTTTTGATACTGGGGAGGATCGAGTAATTCTGTCATCGCCATCACGCCAAGCGATTTGTAATAATGCTGCCGGTTCACGCCGCCAAGCATGAAAGCGTTATATCCGGCAAGCCCTTGCCAGTCATACAGATGGGTAAAATGATTATCGGGTAAGGCAATCTCCCGACGCTTTAGTAAATCCTTATACAGATTGACGTGCGTGATTTCATTACTTCCCTGGCCTATTTCATCCCACAGATTGCGGGCAATTTCTGCGCGTGTTTCTGGCAGGGAACCGACAAGACCCATGGCGACCAGATCGAAAAAAAGAAGATTCAGCGCGCTGTCGCTTTTGAAAAAATAATCTATTTGTGCTGCGGAAGCGGATGTCGCGAGAAAGTCGAAAAGAGGATGATGTGAGGCCGGGTGCATCTCACATAGCTTGTGAAGTTCTTCAACAATATTTCCGGCGTTGAGCACCGGTTTATGGCAAACAAAATGTTTCTTTTCCGCTCGCAGCCATTCGGACTCGATGTAATTCCTGATCCTGGTGAGCAGGGGGTGAAACTGGTTTTTTGCGCCCGCTGATAGCGGCTCAGCCAGCCAGGTCTGGTAAAGCTGGAAAAGCGCGCCGAGGGCAGACTTTTTCGCTTGCAGATCGCCGGCGATAAACGCTCTGATGCAGGTGTTTTCCGTCAAATACCAGACCCTTTCTTCAAGCTGCGGAGTGGCGGTCAACGTCAGTGAAAGGTCGTCACTGTTGATGAGCCGGTCAATCATTGCGTCCAGCGGCAGTCTGTCCATATCGGAATGATGCTTGTTTCCGGAGAAAGTATTTTCAGGTGTGCGCATTAATTTATCCCTGTAAAACACAATAGTATATATACGTTATAGTACCGATAATTATGCTGCAAGGTGATTTTTTAAATAGCGGATGTATTTGTAATTAATTGATTTTTATAGATTAGATTATTGTGCTTCATTTATACTAAAAAATAGTTGATGGTATTAAAATTTTAACGTTACTATTTGGTACAGTCTGAAGTGATGAAAGGAATCAGCATGCCTTACCTGTTTCTCACGCTGGCGGCCCTGTTCTGGGGAGGGAATTATGTCGTCGGGCATATTCTCGTGCAGGGTGCGGATCCGATTCTCATGACAGAAGCAAGGTGGGCGTTAACGGCGCTACTGTTGGTTCTGCTCTATCACCGGCAAATTCGCGAAAGTCGGCTGCTGCTGTGCCAGAATGCCTCTACGCTGCTGATTTTAACGCTGTGCGGGCAGGTCAGTTTCCCTTTAACCCTCTACATTGGCCTGCAGTCGACCTCTGCGCTGAATGCGGCGATTTACATGTCAGCGACCCCTTGTATGGTGCTTATTATTAATCGCCTGATTTTCCACGATCGGGTTTCGGTGCGTAACTGGTTGGGCGTGATCTTTAGCACCGCCGGTGTGCTGGTCCTCCTGCTGCACGGTAGCCTGAGGCAATCAGAGGGGCTGAAAAGTTTTAGCCAGGGCGATCTATGGGCGATGGGATCTGCGTTGAGCTGGGCGTTGTATTGTTCTCTGCTGCGTAATAAGGATCGCCGCATACCCGCTAACGCCTTCGTTGCCGCCAGTTCGTTTCTTGGTGCCGTTATTCTTGTTCCAGTGGTGACTTGCTGGCTGTGGCGACACCCGGCGACCTCATTTGCCGCATACCACGATATCTATTTCCTCAGCGGACTGGCGTACCTGGTCATTTTCCCCTCGTGGCTGGCCTACTTATTCTGGAACAAAGGCATCGCCGCCATTGGCGCGACGCGTGGTGAAATTTATACCCATATTATCCCACTTTCTGGCGGTATATTAAGTATTCTGTTTTTGCATACCCAGCCACATCTCTATCACTTACTGAGCACGCTTTTAATTTTGACGGGGATCGCCATCTGTTCACTTGCTAAAAAGACTGCGGCGCATTCATAAATAATAAAATGATTAAGCGCATAATTTAAGGACGAATTAACTCTGTTCAGGATGTATTTGTCTCTTATTTTCGCCGCATCGGTTTCCACGCTGGCGACGGATATGATCGTGCCTGCGTTACCCGTATTACAAAATGCTTTCAATACTGATTATTAGACTATTTAGCTGATGATGAGCGGTTTTCTGGTGATATACGCTGGCAGTTAGTTATTATCAGGATGCATAGGTGAAAAACTGGGTAAATTACGGGTGCTGACGGCCAGCTTTTTGCTTTTCCTCGCCGGAAGCATTCTTTGCTTTATGTCCGAAAGTTTAATGACGTTACTGGCTGGCAGAGCGTTACAGGCCACGGGCGCGGGGTCGCGCCGGTGCTTTCCAAAGCGATAGCAAAAGAGACGTTTTCCCCGCTGAGCCTCAAGCGCGCTCTTTCCGATATCTCTTCGGCCAGTGCGGTTGTTCCTTTTATTTCTGGCAGCCATTCACTGCTTTTGTGCATCGTCGGCGCGATGATTTTTAACTTAAGCCCTGGCGCTTATTACCCCACGGCGAATTTTATCGCTCTGCAAATTAAAGGCACTAAGACGGGTATTGCGGCATCGGTTACCGGGTTTATTCAGACCGTGAGCGCCGGGACTATTAGCTTTTTCGCCGTAAAGCTAACGGATACCGGCATGGGTTTCGACAGGACGTTCGGCGTAAGCACTTTATTGCTGGCGATTTTGTCTCTTCTGGTGGTTACTACAATTAAGGTCACACAATGGAAAACAGGCAAAAAGGAACATAGAAAAGTCTCTGAAATAGTAAATTAGGGGATTTTCTGAACATATTTATGAACGGGTGGGAAGGTAAAGAAATGACCCATCGATGATGGCACATGATAAAAAATGGATATTCAGCGCAGCACCTTCCTCCGCTCTCCTCGGCCTTTTTTCAGGGGACTCCCGACATTATTTCTTTCAGGTCATGAGTGGCAGAATCGCCCCCGCGTCGATCCGTTTTACACCTCGACGGATGAGACGTTGCAGCAGGCGATGGGTGGACCGGGCACCGCATTGTGGGCGTAAGAGGAGTACCGCGAGTGCGTGTTCCCCATTTTGCGCACCGAACTGATGATGGCGGAACGCTATCTTTGTTGTGAAGACACCATCTTCCACGGAGAGCGGTACGTTATACGCTTGCGATATCTTGTGGGAAATGTCGATTACATCGACAGACACAACATTCCGGTACTGAAAGCAGGGATGACATTGCCAGTGCTTTGGTGCGTGGATGTGTGTTAAGGAAAAAGTCTGGTGAGTGAGGGCGGGCAAGAGAGTCTCGAAGCAGCTACGTACTACCGTGGCTTATCGTGATGAAACCGCTCAGTAACCTCGAGATTCAGTGGCGAAACCTCCGGGAGATCTGAGCATTACTCTTAAAGGGCAAGCATTGGGCAGGATCGTCTACCGGGATGGTGTCAGTCCAGGTATAACAGAACCTATCCGGCTTGTGTCGTCACGTTATCCAGTCAGAAAACCACGGTTGATTAACACCTTGGTACAGACTTGCCGATTGGTGATGCTGCACTTCTCCTACTGACTACTGTGCTTCTCATTTGCCTGTATTGTCAGGAGAATGTCTGATCAGAGCAGCCGATCCAGAAAAAATCAGAGTTATTCAACCACCCCCACCATCTCCACTAATTCTCCGAATATAAATATATGGAAATATTATTAGTATGACGTGCTGAATTCTTTTATATTAACTTAATATTGAATTATTATTGCCCGTCTGGAGTTATAACCATGCTAAATAGCTGCGCCTAATACCGCTACACTTTCGCGAGACCATGCTTACCTCCCGGGAATGGACTGACGGTTTTCATAAAATGATGAACCTTTCTCAGCAACTGCCACATCGAGCGGCACTGATGGT
>NZ_JBCNNS010000138.1:0-10971 GCF_039594335.1 Raoultella sp. | reverse complement strand
ATCAGTTTGAAATAACCCCATTGCTCGGTATGAACGCCGGCAAGTTGCAATAACTGCCCTCCCCAGCGGGTAAATTCCCCGGTAACGGCCCAGAACGTGCCGGTAATACCGAAATAATAGGTGGAGAGAATGCCTGCTGCGATCACTGCGGGGGCCGGTGCCCAGAATTTAATCAGGTAGGCCTGTTTGAACTGTTGCCATGTCATGAAAGATGCCTCTGAACTCAGAAGGTAAATTACCCCTGGCGGGGTTAAAGAAGGCGGGATAATACGCCGCTGATAGCGACAAAACGCTCGATGGGATCAAAATGAATCGATCCGACAACAAGATAAAGGCCGCCGCGCGGCCTTTATTCTTTTTCAGCAGGGAGATGACTCACGCCGGGAGACAATTAATGAAAACCCAGCCGAATAAGGCTCAGCGGACAAAATAATCCCTCGCAGCCTTCTATTTCCACGCAGTCAGCGCGACGCAATTGTTCCGCCGTTTTACCTTCGCTGTGGATGGTCTTAATGATGCCCGTCACGCCATTTCCCGCCACCATAACCATGCTACCTGTTGAGATAGCGTTACGGTTACGATCGTAAGTTTTCATGGTTTCCTCCTCTTATCAAATAGCTGAACGGGATGGTTAGCGGTTTTTTAATACACCTTTTGTCAGTGAGTTTTTTTGAGATTTATCAAAATCATGCTTTTTACCCGTGAGACTACCCGCCATTACGTCGGGGGAAACAGGGCCATTCTGCGCGGGTGGCTATGATATTTTCGCGAACATCCAGTACAGCATCGCGGAGAGTATCACCGAGGCGGGCAGCGTCAGTACCCAGGCCATCAGCAGGTTACGCACGGTAGAAAACTGCAATCCTGAGCGATTTGCCGCCATGGTTCCGGCGATCCCGGAAGAGAGGACGTGAGTGGTGGAGACGGGAAGGCCAAAGGCATCGGCGGCGCCAATGGTACCCATCGCCACCAGTTCCGCGCTGGCGCCCTGAGCATAGGTCAGGTGCGTTTTGCCGATCTTCTCGCCGATGGTGACGACAATGCGTCGCCAGCCGACCATGGTGCCTAATCCAAGCGCCAAAGCGACGGCCACTTTCACCCAGAAAGGAATGAAACGCGTGGCGTTATCGAGCTCTTTTTTCAGCGCATCAAGGTTCTGTGATGTCTCCAGCGGCAGTTGAACATCGGGGTTTTTCTTCAAATGTTTGATGGTTTCCGCCGCCAGATACATATCGTTACGGGTATTGGATACCGCCTGGCCCGGGATCTTATCGACGGAACCATACTGGCGAATCTGGTCGCCAATCATGCCGGAAAGGTGCGCCAGCGCCGGTAAAACATCTGGTGTCAGTTGGCTGTCGCGCACATATTGGGTCAGCGCTTCACGAGGATCGGTGGGGAGGTTGCCGGGGAATTGTTTGAGTAGCCTGTTTTCAGTGACCTCGGCCAACGCCGCGACCCGTGGCGCCTGTTCCGGGGGCAGAGTGCGGTTTAGCGCATAGGCAATAGGCATGGTCCCCACCAGGATCAGCATAATGAGCCCCATTCCCTTTTGTCCGTCGTTGGAGCCGTGGGCAAAAGAGACGCCGGTACAGGTGAGTATTAGCAGACTACGGATCCACAGCGGTGGCGGCGCGTCATTTTCCGGTGCGGTGTAGAGCTGTTTGTTTTTGACGAAGCGTTTTAACAGCAGCAGCAGGACGGCGGCGCAGACAAAGCCGACCACCGGCGAGAGCAGTAATGAATAACCGACATTGACCGCCTGACCCCAGTCGACGTCGCTGGTGCCATTGCGCCCGTGGAGCAGCGCGTTTGAAACGCCAACGCCGATAATCGAGCCGATCAGCGTGTGTGACGAAGAGGACGGCAGGCCGAACCACCAGGTCCCCAGGTTCCAGATAATGGCGGAAAACAGCAGGGCATACACCATCGCAAACCCGTTGCCGGTACCGGCCTGTAGAATGAGTTCGACCGGGAGTAAGGAAATGATACCGAAGGCCACCACGCCGCTGGAGAGCAAAACGCCGAGGAAATTAAAGAAGCCGGACCACATGACCGCGACGGTCGGCGGCAGGGAATGGGTATAGATGACGGTGGCCACGGCGTTGGCGGTATCATGGAAGCCATTCACAAACTCAAAGCCGAGAGCAATCAATAAAGCCAGCCCTAATAAAAGAAAAGGCAGGTAGCTGGTATATACCGTTCCTGAACGGGCCACGTCGTTAAATAAACTCACGCCGGAAAATGCGATGCCGATAGCTAATAAAAAGACAAAAAAAAGAACAGTTTTTTTACTGTTCTTTTGGTAAATCTTTGACTGGATGACTTGCGGACCTGGGCCCGGCGCAACGCGTTGCGAGCTGCTGTTATCGCTCATCAGGAACCTTCCTCTAAACGTCAGACAGGATAAAATGTTACGGGTGACAGCGCTGAACTTATAAAACGCAGATGTCAGCCAGGTTGCCGTTTGATGAACAAATCATTAACCTTGCCAGGCTCTGAAAAATAGCGAAAGATGACTTGATTCGGGTTCGAATAACATGCAATCAAATCCTGAGGGATATATGAGTCAAGATGTCGCAGGAAAGATGTTAAAGCCCGATTTTGATATGGAAGTTTCCGGGCTGTTGTACGGTTTTCTTTTTCGGGAAGGGCATCAGCCGCAGCAAATCACCTCCCAGCATGTGTGCTCTCGTTTTCACGAACTGGACGGCGAAAATGATTTTGTCTGGCTGCATCTCAATCTCAACCACGCCACCGCCGAGAAGTGGTTGCTGAATCATTTCCCCGTTGCCGATTTTTTCTTTGAAGAGATCCGCGACGGCTCTCACACCACCCGCATTGAACGTCAGGGCGACAATTTGTTTGCCGTGCTGAACGACGTCATTTTTCATCCCCAGGAGACCACTGCGGAAACATCGACGCTGTGGCTGTACTGTAGTCAGAAGCTGGTGGTGACGGCCCGCTACAAACCGCTGCGCTTTATTGAATGGATGTTGCCCCGGCTGGCGACATTAAATGTGACATCTTCCACCGCGCTGCTGGCCTTTTTGCTTGAAGAGCAGGAGGAGGTGCTGGAGCAGGTGGTGCGCCAGGCAAGTCGCCGCGTCGATGCCATCGAAGAGCGGCTGCTCAGTAACCACGTCCAGCGCAATCGTGCCGACCTGGCGCGCCTGCGGCGGATGCTCCTGCGCTTTCAGCGGCTGTTGGCTCCTGAACCGGCAGCGATGTTTCGGCTCCTCAACCGTCCACCGGCGTGGATCGACCGCTCCGTGGTTCAGGAGTTTCGCCAGTTCACTGAGGAGTTTACCGTGGTGCTCAATGACCTCTCCGGGTTGACCGAGCGTATCAGCCTGCTGCAGGAAGAGATCAGCGCCCGGCAAATGGAAAAAAGTAACCGCACTCTATATACCTTGACGGTCATTACCGTGCTGGCGTTACCGATCAATATTGTGGCGGGGTTCTTCGGCATGAACGTCGGGGGGATCCCGCTATCGACCAATCATCACGGGTTTATCCTGCTGGTGCTGCTCGTCGGTGGATTTACCCTTGTGGCAGGATATCTGGCCTTCCGGCGACGGGACGATTTGTGAACCGGGGGGCTTGTTCAGGCTGTGCCAACGGCGTTTAACACAGCCGAAGCCGTGCTGAACGCCGCGACGTGACTATGTTAAAGCGCGTAGGGCGGCAATCAAGCCGTTGACGCCTCTTTCCAGTTTCTCCCGGGGACAGCCGGCATTGAGGCGCACAAAACCGCCCCCTTCTTCGCCGTAGGTATACCCGGGCATAATGGCGACCTTCTGCACCTCAATGAGTGCTTTTTGCAGCGCGCGGTCGTCCACGTCGAGCGGGCGCAAATCAATCCAGGCGAGATAGGTGGCCTGCGGCGGCTGCCAGTTCAGTTGCGGGAATGCCTGATTGAGTGCCTGCGCAATATAGCGCATGTTGTCTTGCAAACAGAGCCGTAGCGCATCGAGCCACGGGGCGCCTTCGCGGTAGGCGGCAATATGGGCGACAAGCGCCGGCACGGAGGGTGACGAGAGTCCGTCGCGACTCTTCAGTGCCGTGAGATAAGCTTCGCGGGAAGCGGTCTCTTCAATCAAGCCGTAAGCACCGGTAAACGCCGGAATATTGAAGCTTTTTGAGCCGGAGGTAAACAGCGCCCACGGCCCGCGGGCGACGTCGCACCACGGCGTATGATGATGTTCGTGCCAGACCATATCCATATGAATCTCATCGCTGATGACCTTCACACCGTGCTTTTCGCACAAGAGGGCCATCGTCTCAAGCTCTTCGCGGCTCCACACTTTTCCCGTGGGGTTATGCGGGCTGCACAGCAGCAGCAGCGTGTTACGCGGCGCCGCCAGCGCGCGTTCAAGCTGTGCCATATCGCAATGCCACCGGTTATCCCGATGCGTCAGCGGGACCGGCGCAACGCGACGCTGGTTTCCTGTGATGGTGTTATAAAAAGCATCATAGGCCGGCGTATGGACAATCACACCGTCACCTTCGTCAGACCACTGGCGAATCATCTCCGCCACCATGTAAATGACCGACGGGCCATACACGATCGCGTCGCGGTTCACGGCGGAGTGAAACCGGCTGGCGTACCAGTGGGCGATCGCGCCAAGAAACTCATCGTTTTTCCAGCGGCTGTAGCCGAACACGCCGTGCGCCAGACGCTTACTGACGGCATCAAGAATGCAGGGGGCGGTGGCGAAATCCATATCGGAGATAGTAAAGGGGAGCAGGTCGGCGGCGCCAAAGCGGTCGGCTACGTAGTCCCATTGCGTACACCAGGTACCGTGGCGATCGACAGGCGTTGCAAAATCAAACATTGACACTTCCTTCATCAAAGCCCCCGCCGGGTCAGGCGGGGCGGATATTTAGGCCTGGACGGTATTCATCAGTACGGCCATTTCATCTTTCACCGACTGAACCTGAGGACCGATAACGACCTGCAGGTTATGCTGATTGAGCTGCACCACGCCGATGGCGCGGTTGGCTTTCAGCGCGGCGCTATCCACTTTACTCATGTCGTGCACAGACAGACGCAGGCGGGTAATACAGTTATCCAGGGAGACGATGTTATCGGCTCCGCCCAGCGCGGCCAGAATTGCTGGCACGTTGTAACCGGATTTACCGGTGACGCCAGCTACGGCTTTGTCAAAGGCGGTCTGGGTTTCGATATCGCGGCCCGGCGTTTTCAGATTAAAGCGGGTGATGGCGAAACGGAAGATGCCGTAATACACCGCAAACCAGATAGCGGCCACCACCGGCACCAGATACCATTTGGTGGACAGGCCGTGCAGGATGCCGAAGACCACGAAGTCAATGACGTTCCCGTCGGTGTTGCCGATAGTGACGCCAAGTACCGCCATGATAGTGAAGCCGAGGCCGGTCAGCAGGGCGTGAATCACATACAGTACAGGGGCGACGAACAGGAACAGGAACTCCAGCGGTTCAGTGGTACCGCCCACGACGCAGGCGATCACACCGGAGATCAGCAGTCCTTTAATTTTATGACGGTTTTCCGGACGCGCGCAGTGGTACATTGCCAGCGCCGCACCCGGCAGGCCGCCGAGAAATGCCGGCATTTTACCCTGCGACAGGAAGCGGGTGGCGCTTTCTGAGAAGCCGTGCGTTTCCGGGCAGCTCAGCTGCGCCTGGAAGATAGTCAGCGCGCCGCTGACGGTATGACCGCACACATCCATGGTCCCGCCCGCTTCGGTAAAGCGAATCAGGGCCACCAGAATATGGTGCAGTCCGAACGGTAGCAGCAAACGTTCACCGGTACCGAAAATCATCGGTCCAAAGTCGCCGGCGCTGTTAATGACGTGGCCGAGGGCGTTGATCCCCATGGCAAAGACCGGCCAGACGAGGGGGATAACCAGACCGACCAGGCCGAGCACCACGGTGGTGATAATTGGCACAAAACGCGTACCGCCAAAGAAGGCCAATGCGTCAGGCAGGCGGATATTATGAAAACGTTCGTGCAGCATCCAGACAATGATCCCGGCGATCACCGCTCCAAGGATCCCGGTATCGATTGACTGAATACCGATGATGTTCTGGATATTGTTGGCTTTCAGCACCGTGGCATCGGTCGTGGGCAGAATCCCTTTCGCGGTGAGCCAGAAGTTCACCGCCAGGTTCATGACCGCATAACCGACGAAGCCGGCAAAGGCCGCCACGCCTTTATTTTCGCGCGCCAGCCCCAGCGGAATCGCAATACAGAACATAACTGGCAGGAAGCTAAAGGCGAAAGAGCCGACTTTACTCATCCAGACAAACACCGCCTGCAACAGAGGAATATCGAGCCACGGCAGCAGGGTGAGCACATCATGGCTGCTTAAAGAACTGCCGATTCCCAGCATGATTCCGCAAAAAGAGAGCAATGCCACGGGCAACATAAACGTTTTTCCTAATTGCTGGAAAAACTCCCACAAGGTAATTTTTGGTGTCGTTTTTGCCGTCATTAACACGAATCCTGATTTTTTCAGTTATGGGTAGGGTATAACGCCACGGCAAGATAAAACGTTTTATCAATTTTTAGTGCGATAAAAATCACATAATCAGGCGATGATAACGTTTATAAAGGTAACCTATTGATAAAACGTTTTATCGACCGCCACAGGGAGACGGTTGCAGTTATGGCTATCGCAAAAAAGATCACTATTAACGACGTTGCGCAGGTGGCCGGGGTATCGGTGAGTACGGTTTCACTGGTGTTGAGCGGCAAAGGCCGGATATCGTCTGCCACCGGCGAGCGTGTCAATCAGGCGATTGAGCAGCTGGGTTTTGTGCGTAACCGCCAGGCGGCTTCCCTGCGCGGTGGGCAGAGCGGCGTGATTGGTCTTATTGTGAGTGACCTCTCCAAACCGTTTTATGCCGAGCTCACCGCCGGTCTGATCGATGCGCTTGAGTCTGAGGGCAAAATGGTCTTTCTCACCCAGGGCGGCCATAGCGGGGAAAAAATGTGCCAGCGCTTTGAGACCCTGATCTCACAGGGTGTAGACGGGGTGATTATTGCCGGTGCTATCGACAAAGGCAGCGAACTGCGCGATCGCGCTGCGGAGGTCGGTATGCCGTTGGTGTTTGCCTCCCGCGCCAGCTACCTCGATGATATCGACCTTATCCGCCCGGATAATATGCAGGCCGCGCAGATCGTCACCGAACACCTGATCCGCCGCGGGCACCAGCGCATCGCCTGGCTGGGTGGGCAAAGCGCGTCGTTGACACGAGCGGAGCGGGTAGGCGGATACTGCGCGACGCTACTGAAGTACGGTCTGCCGTTTCACAGCGAATGGGTCGTGGAGTGCGAATCCAGCCAAAAGCTGGCGGCTGAAGCCATGGCCTCGCTGCTGCGGCAGAACCCGACCATTACCGCTGTGCTGTGCTACAACAGCGTGATTGCCACCGGTGCCTGGTTTGGCCTGATGCGAGCGGGGCGACAGAGCGGTGAAGACAGCGTGGAGAGCTATTTTGAACAGCGTGTGGCGCTGGCGGCTTTTGCTGAAGTCCCGGAAAGTGCGCTGGATGACGTACCGTTGACCTGGGTCACCACGCCTGCGCGCGAGATGGGGCAAAGCCTGGCGGAATGTATTCTACAGCGTCTGGAGAAAGGGCAGATGAGCACGAGAAATCAAATCATGCCCCCGCGGCTGGTGACCCGAAAATAGCCCCTCGAAAGGGGCTCATGGCGAGATTACTGCTGCGGCGCGACCGGCGGCGCCACTTCTTCAGGCAAGGTTTCCTGCGGTTCGGCGCCTGGGGCTGCCGGCAGAGTAAAGCCAAACATTCCCGCGAACTCGTCCAGCGGCATTTTCTGCCCGTTCAGGGTGACCTGACCCTCGGCATATTGCAGGCTGGAGGTGATCGCGTTGTTGTCCATTGTGGTTATGCGGAACATCTGCCCCATGGCGGCCAGACCTTTCACCTGCTGGTCTGCGAGTTTAGCCGCATCTTCCGGCTGGTAACCTTCGAGGCCAGCAATCTGAGTCATAAATGCGGTGGCCATATCGACCGGAATGACCAGCTTGCTATCGAGCGACTTGACGCTGCGATCCACTTCATCCGCCAGCGTTTGCGGCTCAGCGGTGGTCAGCGCGGGGTCTTTCAGCAGAACAGACATATTAAAGGTGCTTTCACCTTTGGCATTGCGCCAGCTCAGCGGGGCGATAGTCAGTGACGGGTTACCCTTCAGCAAAATCGGCAGCGCTTTAAAGAAGGTTTCTGTCAGCGCCTGCTGATATAATTCAGGATTCTGCGTCATCTCCGGATTCGCCATCAGTGCCTGGGCTTCGGCATTGTACTGCTCGCTGAACTGATGCCAGGCCTGGCCATCAAGATTCGCCAGCTTAACGGTCAGTTTACCGCTGCCGATATCCTGGTTTTGCAGCTTCAGGCTGTTGACGGTGTAATCCAGCTGGCTGTTAATTCCTTTACCGTCTTCAGTCAGCGAAGACTGGCCCTCGATGTTCATGCCTTCCAGTAGGGCCAGCTCTTTCCCTTCAACGCCAATCGACAGTTTATCCAGAGAGATTTTTTGCTTACCGATGCGCTCATTGAAGTTGGTCATCTCGGTGGCGCCGTCGGTTTTCAGGTTATTGAAGTTCAACTGGACTTTCTGGTTGTATTCATTGAGCGCATTGATCTGGCCGCTGCTCGCTTCACCGCTCAGACTCAGGGATTGGCCTTGCGCATCCGCATTTAGCTGGAACTGGCCGCCGCTGAAGGCGACCTTCTCATCGCCTTTCGCGTAGTCCAGTGGTCTCAGATCGATAGCCGACCGGCTGTCGCCACTGTAGGCAATGCGGGTATTGATGGTAAACGGTGATTCGCCTTTGGCGATATCAAACAGTCCTTTGCTGGCGTCGTTACTGACCAGCGAGGTTTTGACGGATGCCATCGCCGGGGCAAGCTGGCCGGATTTCAGTGCTGCTGCCGGGAAGGGGCCGTGATCGACCACTTCATCAAACACCAGTGACTGTCCGGCAGCAAGCCAGCTGTTCTCTTTACCGGCAACCGGCTTCACTACCAGCTGCAGGCGGCTACTGAACAGGCCACGCTGATAGTTTTGCCATGACAATTCCACGCCAGCTTCCGGCGCGCTGCTTTGTAGCTGCGCATTGGCCTGTTGCACCACATCAGCGAGGCGATTTTCCAACTGTTTCCCTGTGTACCAGGCGCCACCTGTCCAGATGACGCCCAGCGCCACGATAATTCCTGCTGCGACCAGCGATTTCTTCATAGCATTTGTCCATAAATAAAACCAGGCGGTTCGGGCCGCCTGGTCATGTTGTCATGATGAGGGAAAGTCTAGCAAGTGTGGCTAAAAAGTTCAGTAACTTACTTGAGCTTATTAAAGACGCGCGCCAGACGACCGCTGCCGCTGACTGCAACCGGCGACTCGTTACAGCCAATAAAGGCCGACTCGCCCGCTTTCAGGGGCAGACGCTGTTCTCCTTTACGCAGAACCGCTTCGCCTTCCACGCAGAAGACGATGGCCGCGCTCTGCTGCTCAAGGGGGAATTCCTGCGCTGAAAGATCGTGCAGGGAGAAGGCGAAATCATCGACCGGAATCGGGAAATTCAGCTCAGCGGCGTGTTGCACCGGCTGAGTCAGCAGCTCGCTGGCCGGTTTGGCGACAAACTTCACGTTGGCAACCAGCTCAGGAATATCGATGTATTTCGGCGTCAGGCCGGCACGCAGTACGTTATCCGAGTTGGCCATCACTTCCATCGCCACCCCCTGCAGATAGGCATGCGGCGTTTCGGCGAACAGGAACATCGCCTCGCCGGGATTCAACTTCACCACATTAAGCAGCAGCGGAGAAAACAAGCCGCTGTCGTCGGGATAGAATTCAGCGATCAGGCGGATGGTCTGCCACGGTTCGCCCTGTTGGTTATCCAGCGCCGTTTGCAGCACGCGCAGAGCGTGCGCTTTTTCTGCGCCTTGCATATTGAGCAGGCCGGCGAACAGCTGACTTAAATGTTCAGCATCCGGGTGGCTGAGGAATTCACCGATGGCCGGGTGCGCGCTGGCAACCGGCTGCAGCAGGGCGGCAATCTCGCTAAATTCACGGAACGCGTTCATCGCCAGGAATGGCGTCAGCGCAAAGACCAACTCCGGCTTGTGGTTAGGATCTTTATAGTTGCGTTCAGCGGCATCCAGCGCAATGCCGGCGGCGTTCTCTTTGGCAAAGCCAGCTTCGGAGGCCTGCTTGTTCGGATGAACCTGGATAGAGAGCGGCTGGGCGGCGCAGAGCACTTTAAACAGGAACGGCAGTTCGCCGAAACGCTGCGCAACCTTGTCGCCGAGCAGCGCTGACTTGTCGCCGTCAATGATCTGGCGCAGTGCGCGCGGGTGACCGTCAGCGTCCAGAATCTGCGAGCTGCTCTTCGGGTGGGCGCCCATCCACAGCTCCGCCATTGGCAGGTTGTCCGGGTTGGCAATACCATAAAGTTCTGTTAATGCGGTGTGACTTCCCCAGGCATAGTTCTGCACTGAGTTAATGAGCTTTTGCATTCTCAATCCCTGTTTCCACATGATAATAATCACTCTATATAAACCAGCAAACCGCCGAGAAGCAACTGCTGAAAGAAAAAGTCGTCCCTGTCTCAGTTTTTGTTAAAATTTTGTGTAAAATTGATCGACTCGCTTTTCTACAGGCAAATGGAGTGTCTGCCTGAAATATAATCAGCCCAGCAGTAAGTGAGAGCACAATGTCGAATAAACCGTTTGTTTATCAGGATCCTTTTCCCCTTAAAAAGGATGACACCGAGTATTATCTCCTCAGTCGTGACTACGTTTCCATCGCCGAATTCGCCGGCCAGGAAGTTCTGAAGGTTGAACCTGAAGCCCTGACCCTTCTGGCACAACACGCTTTCCACGATGCTTCCTTTATGTTGCGCCCGGCGCACCAGCAGCAGGTCGCCGATATCCTTAACGACCCGGAAGCCAGCGAAA